>CAZCAL010000247.1:0-6925 GCA_964496625.1 uncultured Verrucomicrobiaceae bacterium
CGACCGTCCTTCAGGTTCCGCACCATGGCCCGCACCACGCCCTGATAGTCGATGCCGCCATGCTGGTAGAAGCGGGTATCCTCCCGGGCCAACAGAGCTTTGACGAACCACGGAGAAATCTCGCTGAGAGGGACGACGATGCGGTCTTCCCCATTCATCCGGCCAATGACTTCACCCTTGCGGTCCAAGACAGCGGTCCGCACCGGCATCTGCCCCAAGCCTTTCAAATCGTACTGGCGCGCCAGATGGTTGTAAACAGCCAGAATCGTCCCCGCCGTAAGCGTGCAACACATCAGGCCCACCGCAAGCACACGCCAAAACACCCGCCGCCACCACGACAGACGCGAGGCCGGCCGGTGGGGACGGCGGCGGTCGCTGTCGGAGGACTGGCTGAATTTTTTGATCATCGATAAAGCTTTGCGTTTTGGCGGACGGAAGCATTGGAAATGTATCGCTGGGGAACTATGCTGACCACAGAATCATCATGGACCCTTCCATTCTGCAACTCATTCATGCCGCCATCGCTGAGGATGTCGGACCCGGCGATGTCACTTGCCAGTATTTTGTCTCTGAAAGCCTGGAGTCGCAGGCAAAGATCGTGGCCAGAGAATCTGGCGTAATGGCGGGTGGAGATATCGCCGAAACGGTTTTTCGCGAGGTGGGAGGCTCTACCGTCACCATGCGACTGGCAGACGGGGACGCGTTTTCGCCAGGAGATGTCTTGCTTGAGGCGAAAGGAAAGACGCGGGCACTGCTGACCGCGGAACGCACCGCGCTGAATTTTTTGCAACGACTGTGCGGAGTGGCGACCATGGCGAGAACCTATGTCGAGGCGGTTAAGCCTCACCCTGTGGAGGTATGGGATACCCGCAAGACGACTCCGGGCTGGCGTCTCATTGAAAAAGCCGCGGTCAAATCGGGCGGAGCCGTCAATCATCGAATGGGTCTCTACGATCATGTCATGGTGAAGGACAACCACCTCGCCGCAGATGATAGCCTTGAGCGATTGCAAGACGGCATCGACCTTGTCCGCAAAGAGCGCCCCGGTGTGAGAATTCAGATCGAGGCAGCGACCCTCCAACAGGTGGCCGACTTTCTTTCTCTCCGCAATGTTGACATGCTTCTGCTGGATAACATGACCATCGCCCAACTCCGCCACGCGGTGGAGATCGTCGATGGGCGGGTGTGGCTGGAGGCCAGCGGCGGCATCACCCTGAAAACCATCAAAGACGTCGCCGCCACGGGCGTCAATGCCATCTCCGTGGGGGCGTTGACTCATTCCGCACGGGCTCTCGATTTAGGGTTGGACCTCTTCTGAACTACAGCCGCCAAGGCGACGCCTACTCTCATGGTGCCGCCATGGCGTGCATGACCAAGTGCAAAGGGAAAAACGGCCCGAGACAGCGTGCAGTCTGCTCAGCAGACTCATGAGGTCCCACTTCTAACCTACCCGTTTTTAAGGTAAGGTAGTCCACCAGTTCATCAAGAGCCTCCAATTGTTCTGGAGTTGGACCAGCCCTGGAAAAGTCTCCCACCATACAAAGGTGCATAGTCCCATCCTGCGTCAAAGAATCCGCCCAACGCTCGCCTAACTGAACACTGCCGTCGGCAGAATCGGTGCCATTACCGATGACAAAGTGGTGGCTCGCCGCAGCATCAGCCCGGTGAGTCATACGGCGCAGACGATCCATCTGATGAGCATCGCCCCGTGCCGTGCCGCTGCCATGGAGAGTTACACGGACAAAAGGAACAGCCGCAGCAGCTACGCCTGCGTCGATCTGATCGCGCAGACTCTTTGGCAAATGATCCCAACGAGTGCGTGGCGCGTGGAAATCGACTGGCAGAGGGGTGATGCGCTTGGAAACCAAAATCGCCCGCTGCACTCGGTCACTGCGGGATCCCACCGGATCTGGCAGTCGAAACTGTGCAGTCGAGCTTACTTGCGAAGATGAAGAGTAGGAGAGCCGATGGAATGCATTCGAATCAGCTACCGTGTTGGAGGCCAACAGCGGAATCGCGGTAGCCAAACTCGCTTGCCCTGAGTGCACGCTAGACCTCAGAGGAGCCAGCATGGTCAGAACAGCCATACCGGTTACGGCGAGTGCAAGATGTTGGAATAGATGTTGGGGGATGCTCTTGATCATTGCAAACCCTTTATATTTTGGTTTGTCTAATTAATGCAGGTATTACGTTTCAAAGCAAAGCATTTTTTTCATTGTTTTTGGAAAAATATTGGGCAGCGGTAAACCTGAGTGATTTGGGTTCTCACGGCTGGCTTTGGCGATGGACACAATACCGCCGCCCGCTGTGTGGGCGAGGCGTTGCGTCGAATGCTGCCCAATGAGCCCGTAGTCGTTACGGATTTAGTGAGCGAGGCCCAGCCTGTCGTGGCGGAGGCGCTCAAGGCTGCCTACCAGTTGGCGATTACGCATGTCCCGAGTGCTTGGCGCGCAGTGTATCGGCTGCTTGAGAACCCTAAATTGGCGGGAGACAATTGGCTCCAGGCCCCGCTCAAACAGGCGCTGGTGAAGGGGCTAGAAACAAATCGCCCCCGTCTCATCGTCAGCACCTATCCTTTTTATTCGCACCTTCTGAGTGCAGTTTCGGACCGTTCTTTGGTACCTAAACTGGTCACAGTGGTTACCGACTCCACCTCTGTTCATCCCATTTGGACCAGCGCCCCTAGCGACCTCTTTTGTGTTTCCGATGTGGAGACAGATGAGGTGCTCAAACAACAAAGCGTGCCTGCCGAAAAGATTCGAGTTACCGGATTTCCTGTCGATCTGAGCTTCGCCGACCCATTGCCTTCTGTTGCTGCTTCCGGCACTGCGCAAAGGATCCTTTACTTGCCATCCACTCCAGCGCGGACGGTCGCGGCTACGCTTGAAGCCCTCCGCCCATTGTTGAATAGTGGTGTCAAACTTACCATCCCGGCCGGTCGGCAGTGGAAGAGGTTGTATCACACACTACGCCGCTTTGATGACAGCCTACAGCCCGGCCAAATGGAAGTCATCGGATGGACCCAGCAGATGCCCCAATTGCTGCGCACCCACGATGTCATCATCTGCAAAGCGGGTGGTGCAATTTTGCACGAGGTGCTCGCAGCACAGACCCCGGCTGTCATTGACTATGTGGTCCCTGGCCAGGAAGAAGGCAATGCCGCCTATCTGGTCAGCCGAAATTGTGGCGTCCGCACCCGCACCCCGGCGGAAACCGCGAATGAAGTTCGTCGTCTCCTTGCCAACAACGGCGCCGTGGCCGTGGAGATGCAGCAAAACATGATCCCCGTAAGCATTCCCGATGCTGCACGTCGCACGGCAGAAGCCGCACTGCGTTGCCTGACAACCAATGTCCTCCTCGATTCCCCCAATGCCCCAGCCCTCCATTCTGTGTGATATCGGCAACGTCCTGGTCCACTTCGATTTCGCCCCTGCTGCCCAACGGCTTGCAGCCCGTAGTCATCTTCAGGCGGATCGTATCCTCACCTTCCTGGATACGGAAAAAGTCCTCCTAGAGTCTGGGCAGATCAGAGGAGAAGAGTTCATCACTCGGAGTATGGAATTAACCAGCTTTTCAGGAACTAGGGCAGACTTCCTGGACCTCTGGTGCGATATCTTCTCCCCCAACGAAGCCATGTGGCGGACGATCGCCCGACTACGCGGTCAACTTCCTCTCTACCTGCTCTCCAACACCTCAGACCTGCACAAAGACTACCTCTTTGCCACCTACCCTGTCTTTGGGAACTTCGATGGCGGAGTGTATTCCTACTCAGCCGGCAGCGCGAAACCCGATGCGAAGATTTTTCAGCGCACGATCCAGGAATTGGGCATCGATCCAGCGCAGACACTTTTTATTGATGATCTCGCCGCCAACATCTTCACCGCTGATGAGCTTGGCTTTACAACCATCCGATACGATGCGGCAAACCATCTCGCTTTCGAAGAATCTTTGAATGACTGGATGCTAAAACACGAAATCGTCTCCTCACCGATTGCCAAAAGTTGACGCGGCTTGTCGCCTGCCCTAAACCAACCACGCCGTCCCCTGTGGCAGCGGCGTATTGATTGATGAAAACCAACGTGATAAAGTCCCCAGCCCATGAAGTGTGACGTTTGCCAGGCGGAAGCCACCGTATTTTTGACTCAGATCATCAATAGCCAGATGACCACGGTAAATCTGTGCGAACAATGCTCGAAGAACAAAGGCGTCACCGATGACATGGGTTTTGGGCTTGCTGAGGCATTCATCGGCCCCACCAGCAGCAGTCATCCGGGAAATACAGACCCCACCTGCCCAGCCTGTGGCTTCACCGCCCATCAACTCAAGAAGATCGGGCGGATGGGCTGCCCCGAATGTTACGACACATTCCGCACGGGTCTCGATCCCCTTTTGCAAAGCATGCACAAAGGCACCCGCCACATCGGCAAGGTGCCGAAGCGCCTCGCCGCGACCACCAGACACCACGGTAATCTCAAACAGCTCCGCAGCGATCTCTCTGCAGCCATCGAAGAGGAACGCTATGAGGACGCAGCGCAGATAAAAGCAAAGATGGATGCATTGTTGGCTCCCGCCTCAGGGGCAGAGTAAGCCAATAAGGTGGACGATCAAAGCAGGGCTGCTTGGATCGCCCGCGCATCTGCCAGTGCCTCTTCAATACTGTCGCCCAGGACCGTGAAGTGGCCCATCTTTCGCTTTGCACGTGCGCTGGCTTTGCCATACAGGTGCAGCTTCGCCTTTGGGTGATTCCAGATGGGACTCCAATCCGGTGGCGTCGCCTCGTCTTTCCAGACATCGCCAAGGAGATTAACCATCACGACTGGCGAGTGCAGCGAAGGATCACCAAGCGGCAGCCCCGCCACTGCACGAAACTGCTGGGCAAACTGGCTCGTCACACAGGCATCGATCGTATGGTGACCACTGTTATGCGGACGCGGAGCGATCTCGTTGACGATCACTCCTCCATTCGCGGTCACAAACATCTCCACCGCCATCGTCCCGACATAGTCCAGGCCTACAGCCACAGCTTCCCAGAGTTCAATCGCACGAGCATAGACTGCCTCATCCACTCTCGCCGGTGCAATGGAGACATCCAGGATATGGTGAGCGTGCTCGTTTTCCACCACGCCATGCACCGCCATCTTTCCAAACACATCCCGTGCGCCAACGACGCTGACTTCGCAGACGAAGGGCACCCACTGCTCGACGACCGCTCGCTGACCGTCAAAGGAAGCCCAGGCTTCGGCTAAGGACGTGCCATCTACAATCTTCGCCTGTCCCTTCCCGTCGTATCCAAAAGCCGCCGTCTTTACCACACAAGGCCGACCAATCACCGCCACGGCAGCCTCGAGTCCCGCCAAATCGTCGATCACGCGAAACTCCGCACACGCGATGCCCTGCTCTCGCAAAAACAACTTCTCCCGCTCTCGATGTTGCGCAGTAAACAGCGCCTTGCGGCCTGGACGCAGTGGTTTCTCCGCCTCGACAGCCTGCAGCAACGCATCGGGCAGATTCTCAAATTCTGCCGTCACCACATCAACCTGATCCAAAAACGCCCGCAGCGCGGCCGGATCATCATAGCCCGCATTGATCTCAACATCGGCCACTTGTCCACCAGGGCATCCCCGAGGCTCATCCGTCAGCACCACCACGCGAAACCCAGCGCGCCGCGCCTCCAGCATCATCATGCGACCCAGTTGGCCACCCCCTAGAATTCCACTGGTTTTGACTGGCGACATTTTGGATGATCCGTGATCGATTGAGCGAAGAACTATTTCTTGGGCCGAGGCTTGTAAGGTTGGGAGGAATTGACTCGAACTCACTCGCCAAGCTCACTTTGACTTTCCAGCACTTTGACACGCTGCCTTTCCCGGAAAGCGGCCAACTTTTCAGCCAATCCAGCATCGTGATTCGCCAACAGGGAGACTGCAAAAAGCCCGGCATTCGTTGCACCAGCATTGCCGATAGCAAAGGTGGCGACAGGGACACCTCCCGGCATTTGCACAATTGAATAAAGAGAGTCCACGCCACTCAGCGCCTTGCTCTGCACCGGCACACCCAGCACCGGAATCGTGGTCATCGCAGCCGCCATCCCAGGCAAATGCGCGGCCCCGCCGGCACCAGCGATGATGCAGTGCAGCCCACGCCCCTTCGCCGTCGTCGCATATTCATAGAGCAGCCCAGGAGTCCGGTGCGCACTGACCACCCTCTTTTCAAACACCACTCCAAACTCAGTCAGCACGTCAGCAGCGTGTTTCATCGTCGGCCAGTCAGAACTGGAACCCATGATGATGCCTACAAGTGGAGCGGCGGGTGGAGTGGAAGCTGTTGTTGCCATGAGCCGCCAAACTGGCGCGGGGCCGCTGCGGAGTCAACCAAAGTAGAATGCAACCAGCTAGCGTCGGACCTCCCCAACAATCCTCAAAAACAACAACTCACCCAATCGCGCCAAAAAAGCCCCAAAGTTGAATTTGGAGTGCGACGCCGCCCCCGGTGTCTGTGAGGGCTGTCGGCGATGCAAAGTCCAGGAGCCCAAAATACCCATTGACCACTGCAAGGGCTCCGCTACTCTGTCTGCCCCCACGCTCTGGCGAAAGATTGGGTGTCCCATTTCGGGTCACCGCCCTCGGCAGCTCAACGTGGCTTTTACACCCCATGAAAAAAGACGTCCATCCAGTTACCCACGAGACCACGATCACCTGCACTTGCGGAACGGTCTATAACACCATGTCCACCGTGGAAAATCTCCGCATCGGTATCTGCGCCGCATGCCACCCCTACTTCACCGGTGAACAACGCTTCATCGATACTGCGGGTCGCGTTGACAAGTTCGCCCAGCGTTATGGCTCCCTCCGCGCACGGCGCGCTGGCGCAGCTGCAACTCCGGCCGCAGAACCTGCTGCCAACTAGATTTCCAACTTTTCAGTTT
>CAZCAL010000248.1:0-6909 GCA_964496625.1 uncultured Verrucomicrobiaceae bacterium
GCCCTCATCCACATTGATGACACGTTTCCCCGCAGTGCTGCTGCTGCTGCCACTGGCGACGGTCTTTTTCTCCCGTGGGTCTGGTGCGCCCATCTCGATCCACTTCTTGAAGTTGGCGATGACTTCATCCGGCAGTTTTTGCTTCGGCGGCATCTGCATGTCGTCGTTCCGCCACGTCATCGCCTCGTAGGCGTAGCTGGCGGCGACATCGCCGGGGGCAACGCCTGGGTGCCCGGATTCCCCACCGAGGCGGAGCCCTGCTTTGGTATCGAGGGTCAGCCCGCCTTTGATCTTCTGCGCCTCTTCGGAGTGGCACTTGTAACAGGACTGCACCAGCACGGGGCGGATGTTCTTTTCGAAGAAAGCGACCTGATCTGCGGGAATCTCTGCCTGGCCGGAGGGTGGCTCGGCCGCGGAGAGCATGCCGCCAATGCTGAGGAAGGTGAGAAGGAAACGAGGGGTGTTCATGTCGGGCAATCCGGGTGTTTCGTCGTTTAACCCTGCCTGGGTGGGGAAGTTGCTATCGCGTTGTTGGCGACGCCTTTGTCACTCCTCCGCCTACCCTGATGAGTGGCTGAATCTGGGGGACTGGGGCAGTCTTGCTGCAAGCTCCGACAGTGTGGATCGTTCAATGCGGATGATTCGATTGATTGGAAGCATGGCATTGGTGGTATTGAGCGGTTCATCCTTACTGGCGGAGAAAGCAAAGGCGAAACCCGCTGCGGCAAAGGCCCCGGTCGGTGAGCGCAGTACCTATAAGAAGGTGGGTGAACGTGAATTGGGACTGTGGGTGCTGAAGCCGGAGGGCTGGAAGGCGGAAGATCATCGGCCCTGCATGGTCTTCTTCCACGGTGGCGGCTGGGTGGGCGGCGGGCCGACACAGTTCAATGACCAGGCGACGCTCTTGGCGGGGAAGGGACTGGTGTGTGTCCAGGTGGAGTATCGATTGCTGACGAAACAAGATGCGGATGCGACCCCTGCGAAGTGTGTGGCGGATGCGAAATCTGCAATGCGCTGGGTGCGAGCTCACGCAGCGAAGCTAGGGATCGATCCGCTGCGGATCGGAGCCGGGGGCGGATCTGCGGGCGGTCACTTGGCTGCCTTTGTCGGTATGGTCGAGGGTGGAGATGATGCGATGGATGATCTGAAGATTTCGCCAAGGCCGCAGGCACTGGTGCTTTTTAACCCGGTGCTGGACAACGGTCCTGACCAGGGCTGGGGCTACGCTCGGGTGGGTGATCGGTACAAGGAGTTTTCGCCAGCGCACGCCATCAGTGCCGATGATCCGCCAGCGTTGTTTATGCTGGGAACCCAGGACAAGCTGATCCCGGTGGCGGTGGCCAAACGTTTTGAGGCAGGGATGAAGGCTGCCGGTGTGCGCTGCGAACTACGCCTCTACGAGGGGCAGGGGCATGGCTTTTTCAACGGCAAACCCGGTGACCCGTTCTTTGATCAGACGGTGGCGGAGATGATGACCTTCCTGCGGTCGCTGGGCTGGATCGCTGAGTGATTGCCCCGCATTGGACAAGGGCGCTAGGGTGTGCGATCTAAGGCGACCAACTCATGATTGCCCAACCCGTCCGTAAAGCCGTCATTCCCGCCGCTGGCTACGGCACCCGATTTTTGCCCATCTCCAAGGCAGTGCCCAAGGAGATGCTGCCGATCGTGGATCGTCCGGTGATTCAGTATGTGGTGGAGGAGGCGGTGGCCTCCGGCATCACGGATATTTTGATGATCATCAGTCGCTCCAAGCGCGCGATCGAGGAGCACTTTCATCCAGCCGTCGATCTAGAAGTCGAACTGGAGCAGAAAGGGCGCATCGCAGAGCTGGAGGAACTGCGCCGCCTGCAGAGCATGGCCCGCATCCACTTTGTGTGGCAGCCAAAAATGGGTGGGCTAGGGGATGCGATCCTTTACGCCAAAGAGCACGTGGGCAACGAGCCCTTTGCGGTGCTGCTGGGGGATACGGTGGTGACGACCAACGACGCTGCGCGCCCGGTCACCCGCCAATTGGCGGATGTGGTGGAGCGCTTTGGCGGTTCAGCGGTGGCGCTGCAGGAGGTGCCTGAAGCGAAGGTCAGTCGCTACGGAATCCTGGGCGGCGATGAGGTGGAGCCTGGTGTCTTTCGGGCGACGAAATTTGTGGAAAAGCCGAAGGCGGAGGAGGCCCCTTCGCGGCTCGCGGTGAGTGCGCGCTACGTCCTGTCACCGCGCATTTTTGATCACCTGCTCAACACACCGAAAGGGAAGGGGGGCGAGCTGCAACTCACCGACGCCATGGCGAGCCTGATGAAGGAGGAGGCTCTGCATGGAGTGCGCTTTGACGGTGCCCGGCATGACATCGGCAATAAGCTGGATTTCATCAAGGCAAACGTCCATTTTGGCCTGGAGCGCCCTGAGATTGCGGAAGCCTTGCGAGAATATTTATCTGGGCTTGTCCGCTAACGTAGCCTGCTGAAGCATGACGACTCCCACTGCACGAATTCTCTCTGCCGTCGCGGCCGCATGGCTGCTGAACGGCTGTGGAGATCCGCAGTCGGACGCCCTTTCCGATTTAACGGAGAATGGTTATGATCTCTCGGTCCCGGCCTACTTTCGCGCGGTCGAAAGCGGGCAGGTGGAGGCGCTACCGACGTTCATCGAGGCCGGTGTGGCCGTCGATGTGCCAAACGCCCAGAGGGAAACGGCGCTGCAAGTCGCAGTCAGAGTGGGCCGGCGGCCTGTCGTGGAGTGGCTGCTCATGAAGGGGGCGAAGATCCCGCCTGACAGAGAGGCGTTCATGCTCTCCGCAGTGACGGCAGGTGATGCGGAACTGGTGGAACTATTGCTCAAAAAGGGAGTGGCATTACCCGGCAAAGATGAACTGGTGATTGCCGCAGCCAAGGGCAATGGAGAAATGCTGGATGCCCTACTGCGTGCGGAGGCGAAGGGTCTGGATGCTGCCCTGCGCGCGGCGGCATCGGGCGGGCACCTGGGTGCGGTGGATCGGCTCCTGGTCGCTGGCGCGGATTTGTTCGCACGTGATCCTGCGGATGGCGGGACCGTTTTGCACCGGGCGGCTGCTTCAGGAAGCCTGCCTGTGTGCGATCTGCTGCTCCAAGCGGGTCTATCCCGGTTTGGATTGACGAGCGATGGAAAGACGGCCGCTGAAGTTGCGGCGGAGGCAGGGCATGGCCCGCTGGCGGATGCCCTGAGGAAAAAGGCATCGTCGGAGGAACTGGAGATCGGAGTCGTCAAAGGAGATTCCGAAGATGCCGCGCCGCCGGTGATCAGTGATGGAATTCAGACGCGGCGCAGGTTAGCAAGCATCAATGAAGCCTTGGTCGGCAAGCATTCGGCTCTCGTTGAACTCTCTGAGGACGTGACGCGTCGCTTGAACCTGCGGCAAATTCGGGAATCGCAATTTCCGCTGATGTTTGATGGGGTCGATGGGGCCAACAACGCGGTCTTCTCACGAACCCATTCCGGTAGAGAACTCGCTGCCATTGCTGTTGGCGAGGCCATTCCCGGGGTTGATTATTGCCTCAAGGAGGTCCGACAAACGGGTCTGCCATGGTGTCCTGTAGCGTGTGTTCTCTCGCCATTAAAAGACCCCGCCGCCCCTGCGGTGCTGGTAGGGCCGGGATTTTCGACACGAACCGGAGCGCTCTGTGCGGTCATCGAGGCGAGGGGGACTGACGAAGTCTATGAGGCGCTGGCTGGCGACAAATTCCGGCTGGATGATTTTCCTGACATGGAACTGCGAGTGGTCGCAGTGCTGCCGCGGGCAGTTGAGCTCTCAGGGGGCGGGAAGACGTGGATTTTGCTTTCGCGTTCTTTGGGCCGATAACTGGATGGGCGCTAAACGTCAGATTCATCGAGCGAGCCGATCATCGGGTAATCGGTCAATCGCACCAGCCGGACCCCGTAGTGTTCGCTGATGATGTCGGCCTCGGACTCAAGATAGTCATCCCGAAAATAGACCTCCTTTACCCCGTAGGCGCAGAGCATTTGCATGCAACTGGTGCAGGGCTTTGTGGTGCAGGCGATCAGCCGGGCATTGCCACGCGTAAAGAGGCTGCACAGGTTCACCTCGGCATGGATCATGAACTTTCGGCGGTCGTCACGATCTGCCCAAAACTCAGGCGATGCATTGTAACCGGGGGCAAGGCCATTGTAGGCGGTGCCAATGACGCGGTTGTCTTTGTCCAGGGCCACAGCTCCTACTTTTCTGAATGGATCTTCGGATCGCAAGCTGGCCACGTGGGCCAAAGCCATCGCGTACTGGTGGATGGTGAGTCTATCGGCGGTCGGCATGGCCACTCCATTGCCTCGAAATCGATTCATTGGCAAAGGGAAGCATTTTGAAAATTCTAGAAAACAAGATTGACTAAAGTGTTCACTAGAACATGTTCATCAGAACCTTTTACTCCTATCTGTTTTCATGGATTCCGTCAACCGCTCCCGTCCCCGCCTGCAAAAACTTTTCGGAAAACTGCGGACGCTCGTAACAGTTTTGCCCTCGCCGACTCCTGGTGACGTAAGGCTCGGGCTGGACAGCCCCAAAAAGCGCGAGGTCCAGTTGGAATTCGATTTCCGGCGGACTCGCCCGACCAGGACGCGTTCGGCATGGTGAATGATCGTTGGTTTTCCACTGGATCGTGAGATGGTGGAATTGCAGTGTGAAACCAGAGGCAGTTGGTATTTGGTTGATCGGCGAATTATCAACTTCTGGGAAAACTGGGTGGAAATGGTGATTTAGGCTGCTCCCATGGCGCAAAGGGAGCATTTTCTTGATTTTTCCCTTTCCTTTTGGCGTCTTTTTGACTGTAATTGGTTGCATCTGACCGTAATTTCCGGCTAACATTCAAGACTCTATGAGAAATTTCTCCCGAAACTTCCGCCGCCTGTTTTATTTGGGCACGTTCCTTGCTGCGATGGACAGCACGGTGTCCCATGCTCAGTATGGTGCATCTCCGTCCCAGACGAGCCTGTTTTTCGATGACTTGAGAAATCGCTCGATACAGACGGCACCAGCGGGTGCTGGGGTTCGTAGCGGGGAAGCTTCGTATGATTATGATCGTGGCGTTTACACTGGCAGCGATCAGGACCGTAACATGGGTGAGAGAATGAACTCCTCCGATGCACGTGCGGCGCAGCGGGAGATGGGACAACCCAACGTGCGAAGTGGTAGTGCCGCGCTGGCAGCCCGTTCCGCGGGAGACTACACAAATTACTCCGGCCAGTATTCAGCACCGAACACCTTTTTCGCACCGACCTATGTGTCCGACCCTTATTTGCAAGGACGCCGGAATCTCCGGATTGGAGGAGTAAACGTTGGGTTTGGGTTGTATGGGGGCGTTGAATACAATGACAACATCACTCGTGCACACGAAGACACCAAGAGCGACATCATCGGAACCTTGATGCTCAACGTTGACGCAAACTACCAGATCACGCGCAATAACCGGCTGACGCTCACGACAGCGATCGGCGTTGACCATTATTTCGATCACCCAGATCTTTCCCCGTATGGCAACGATCTGGTGCTCAACGTTCTGCCCGGCAGTGCATTGGCTTTTGACATGAAGATTGGTCCCGTCTTCGTCGTGCTTTATGATCGCGTCTCTGTCCGTCCTGCTGTGCGGAATGAATTTGCACTCAGTGCCAACCAAGTCTTCGGCGTCTTCCAGAACGACGCAGGGATGGCTGCGATGTGGGCCATCAATTCCGATCTTTCGCTTTCGATCAACTACATGCACTCAAACGCCATCGCGATTGAGGACCAGTTTGCGATCTTTGATCGTAACACCGACTCGGTGCACGGCACCCTCGCCTGGAGCCCAGACCATACTTGGACGTTGGGCCTTGAAGGTGGTGTCACTTGGACCACCTATCCAGAAGGATACAACAACGACGGCCAGTTGCTCAATGCTGGTGCGTTCTTCTCCACTCCAATTGGAAACTCCACCTTCCTGCGCATCGGCGCTGGTTACCAGAGCTTTAGCTTTGACGCACCACCGCAAATCAAGGTATCGGAAAGTGATGTGCTCGCCGCGGAGCGCACTGTGGCGCAATACGGAACTTTGATCGCAAACCTCACGGAGCAATACAACCGGGCAACGACGACGGCTGAAAGGGATAGTCTGACAAGACAGATCGAAAAAGCTACTGCGGATCAAACGACTGCAAACACGATTGCAGCCACCCGACGGACGCAGCGGGAAGATGCATTGAATGCGAACACCCAAGACGCTTCCGATTTGGGAGACTATTATTACAACGTAACAGTGAACAACCAGCTGAATGCTCGGGTGAGTCAGGTGCTGGCATTTGGTCATGAGTCCTCACTGAACAACATTTCCAACTTCATCACCGCGGACTACGTGACCTATGGTCTCGGTTACGCGGCTTGGAGAGGCGGCGTGGTTTCCGTGAGCGGCTACTATGAGGACGCAACGATGTCTGGTGGGCGCCAAGCGGAAGATTTGACCCAATACGGGCTGGATGTTTACGCCAGCCACCAAGTCAACAGCCGCATTCGGATTGGCGTTGGATATCACTGGGGTCAGACAGAGTCGAATGTTCAAGACCTCGCTTACTGGAAGAGCATCGATCCGTCTCTGCCTAGCCGCGACTTCTCCCAGCAGGCCTTCAGCTTTGACATCAGCTATGCCCTCTCAAACAAGTTCAACGTCGGAATTGGTTATCGTTACTTCATGACGGATGCTGACGATGACCGGAATAGCTTTGACCAAAGCCGCGTAATCTTTGCGGGTACCTACAACTTCTAACGTGATCCGTCACTTCGCTGTCTAATCGCTTAACCGCACTGGCTGCAAGTCGGCCAGTGCCTTTTTTTCCCCACACACTATGAAAACTCTCTCTCGTTTCCTTGTCGTTGCGGTGATCGGTGCCATGGGCTCTCTG
>CAZCAL010000249.1:0-6902 GCA_964496625.1 uncultured Verrucomicrobiaceae bacterium
GTTGCCAGATTCGACTTGTTTCATCTGTCTAGTCCGACAAAAGTACCTGATGTGCAGTTCACAGACTCTACAAATGGTCATGAAACGTCTCGTATTCCACATTCTTCCGTTCGCTTGGTTTGCAAGCTCAGCGATGAGCCACGCTGCCGGAAACGCAGCATCAGGTTGGGCTATCTCGGCCGGTGCCGAAGTTCGCCAGATGAGTGTCGGTTTTTCGATCTCCCCGCCGGCCGCACCCAACACCACGGGATTGTTTTCTCTGCGCGATGCGGCAGGGCTCGGCGATGTCGGAGTGGTGTCGAGCAAGTCTCAAATCATCCACTATTCAGATGGAAGCGTGGGACCTGACCGGAGTGGCTTGGGCAAGGATCGAGACACAAGCTTCTCCGTCGCATCCACGACCCAGGTCGTTTTTGGCACACAGCCACCTGGAGCTGACTTTCCCACGGCAGGGTCAGTGACCTTTCACAGCAGCGGCACTTCATACGCTTACGAGCGTAGCTTTTTCAGCAATGGTTTCTCCACCGACGACGATCAAGTCGTCGTCGGTCCCTACATTCGCTTGCGGAGAGAGCTGTCTTCATCGCCAGCCTTCACTGTCGGATTTGCCACGGGTTGGTCCTACTTCCAATCGCGGCATTCAAGCGGCGAGCAAATCGTGGGGCGCTTGGTGGTGAATGAAATCGCCACCCGCAGCAATTACACGTATCTTTATTCTTTGGCATCCGCTGGCGCGTCCGCTGGCTTTCCCCCCGATTACGATAACTCCAAGGCAACCGGTGCCATTTATGATGCGGACAGCTACAACTCCTTCGGCGGCTTTAGCCCGGGAGACCCAGAATTTGTTCACGACCCTCTCACGCTCCGCTCATCCAGCAGCACTGCGACCCCGCTGCTTTTTATGGAGGCTCGCTCCATCGCCCGCCTGCACCTGCAAACGCACGTGATTCCGTTTTTGTTTGACGTAACGTGGAAGCTTTCGCCGCGCATGGCCGCGGGTATTGAGGCCGGTCCAACGTTAAACCTAATCAACCACGATCTGCGTTCGCAGACAGATTGGACACTCAACGGCACGCGGATCGCCAGACAGACAGACTCCAGCAGAGGCACGCATGTTGCGGTGGGCGCGACTGTCCGTGCCAAACTGGCTGTCGCACTGACGTCAGACCATCGCTGGAGCCTTGAGGCGAGTGGCGGCTATGATTGGGTGGCCTCGCACAACGTAAGGGCTGGGCCAGCGCAGGCGGAAATCGACATCAGTTCGTTCGTTGGATCACTGGGTGTGTGCTTCAAATTCTGAGCGAAAACCAATACGAACACAGATGATCGGCAAATTTGTTCCAACACCCATCAAGGCTCGGGAAGAGGCGGTGCCGATTCGCCTGGAGGCAAGGAGGGCCGCAAAAACTCCGCCCGCTTCGAAAGCGCTGTCACCAGGAACGGAACGCCAATGATGAAGCCTAGGGGGGACGAAAGAACGTAGATCCCGCCAACGATGATCAGGAACCAGAAAAGCCACGGTGCCCGATAGCCTCGCTTCAGCGCAGCGAAGAGGACTAGGACTGCCCCAATGATGGCGAAGATCATGCCGATGGCGGTGGTGTACATTGCCAAGCCGATCGAAGAGCTGATGTCAGCTGGTGAGGCCACTGAACCGGGCTCCAACTGGTGGATTTGATTGAAGGCCCGCACCATTCCCACCACCGTTCCGGTAGTGCCGATCACGGGGCCTAATTGCATCCATGCGCCTACCAGCGCGAGGCGGTGACCGGGTCGGGGTGATTTCTGATTGGACGCTTCTGGTTTCATTTTGCATCGTTGGTCATCTTGAGGCTACTGACGAGGACGAAGGCTGCTTCAGGGGCTGCTAATACAGCATCGTTCGTCCACTGGGTTAAGCTCTCCCAGGTCTTGTCCTTTTTGGCATAACCAGGCATCGTAAGCCCTGTGTAGATGCCAAGGTCTCGATCCCCTACCCCAGCACCGATCAAAAACTCCCAGGGACGGTCTGCAAACGCCTTGCCAGGATGGATGGTTATCTGGAGTTGCACACCTGTAAGGCCGATCCCGCGATGAGCTTCGATTTCGAGTCCCGTGACGTTCGGCATCTGGCTCAGGGCAAACCAGGTCATGACCTTGCTGAGAGAGTCGCGCTGCAACGCTTTGCCACGGAGTTCATTGAAGGCCGTCTCGATCTCTGGGTAGCTTTGATCAGCATCGAAATGGATGGAGACAACCTTGAGGGCGTCCTTTGCGGAGAGCTGCTGGGATGGGGCGCGAGGTATCGGCAACGCGACCTCCCCATGCTTGGCACGCCAACGGTTGGCGACGGTGAGGCGCTCAAGATCGAGCTGTGCCCTGCCTATTGCGGGGGAAAAGGGATAGTCTGCGGGCGAAATTTTATGCAGGACCCAGAGCGCATAATCGCAAACTCGTGGGCAGAGTATCAATTCACGATTCATTTGGCCCCGGAAAGATTCATGCTGTGAGACATCCGTCAGACTGCGAATCAACAAGGGGATGAGCGCACTCACTTCCTGCGGCGTGTACTCAACTCGTGGGATAGGACTTGGGCTGGAATTCGTCATCCGTTCGGCCAAATACGAGATGATTTGGTAGCGGAGGAAGGGTGAAACCGCATCCCACTCTGTGGCGATGCCTTGAATGGCTTCGGGGCTCCCTGATCGGCAAAGGAAGCGGGTCAGTTCGCTCCTCCCTGCTGGCTGGCTTGAAGCGTCTTTCCGAATCTGCCGCCATTCTTCGAGCATCGCTGTCATGGACTCAGGAAAGTTTCGCTCCCAAAGAAGGGTGGCCGCAGCGACTCGCCTTGCGAGCTCCTTTGCCCCGCGCATCTTCTTGAGCAACAGTTGATTGGCTGCATCCGATTTGACGGCGTTCAACTCGTCGATGAACTCTGTTTCGAACCTCGCATCGGCGAGGGAAGCTCCAGCAACTAGCGCATCGGCAATGGCGTCTGGATATTTGGCTTCCAGCTTCACACAAAGCGGACGTGGGCTGAAGGAACCACTAGCGAGGTCGTCAATCAGCACTTGCCTCGCGCCCTTTAATTGGACCTCCTGCCACCAAGCTCTGGCCAATACCGCAGACCCCGAATCTGCTTTGGCCCGAAGGCTGAACTGGGTCCTCGTGTCGCGCAGGGTCAGTGGGCGCCCTGAGATCGCTGAGAGGATCTGGCGGGCACAGTCTGCGACCAGCAAGACGGAACCTGGGCGGCGGTCTCCCCACGCAGACTGAGAGGAGCGCGTCATTCGGAAGTCTGAGAGGGCTTTGATCAGCTGTGGCACCGCCGGGAGACCGATCCTCACCAGGTGATCCGCCGGGGTCTTGGCTTCGCCATGGCTGCTAACCACGCTGCACCAACCTGGATTACTCATGGGTTGGGATGCCTGATCTCTGAGGCGGTAGATCCACTCCTGAACTTGGCCGTCGATCGGCAGGGCCGCGACCTGCTCATCGGTGTGTTTGGGATGGTTCTGATCCTCGGCGACCATTGCCCTCACCTGTGCTTCCGTGTCTTCTGCCCAGGCCTTGGCGCTAAAGCTTGGAAGCTTCTCTTCGATGAACTGGAGTTCGGCCTCAAATTCAGGCCTCGACACCAGCCTTGGCTCGGACTCTGTAAAAAACAGCAAGCGCCGCCCGCCACAGTAACTGGCGAGGGCATCAGATACCGCCTGCAGGGCGAACTCATCTTGCAGTTGCAGGAGAAACGACTCTGGGGTGATCTTCTCCCGAGTCTCCGTCCTGCGACGGTCGATAGCTGCATCAAAAAGTGGGGTCGCCAGATCTGCATGACCACGTTTCCAGCAGGCATAAGAAGCGAAAAACAGGCTGGTGCTGGAATACAGGAGAGGCCGCTCGTCCTCTTTTCTTTCCTTGTTGGGTAGCCCGAGCAGGCGCAATTCTCTGCGCACAAATTCTTCAAAAGAATGCACCTTGTAGCCGAGCGGTGTGGACGGCTTTGAAATCGGCAGCCACGTGCGATCCGTTTGTCTCCGTGGGTGGCAAGTGATCCAAGCGAAGCCTTTGTCATCCGCACGAACAATGAAACCCCAGTAGCACTTCGACCACCTTTTTGCTTCGTCTGCCACATCTTCCGGTGCGCCGTAAATGGCTGCCCAAGGCGCGATGCTGACATCGGGCAGACCGAGAGAATCAAGCCATTCGTAAGCCTTGATCGTAGCATTCGATGGCTGGACGCCTTCGGTGGCTCCGTTGCTGGCCACTGCAAGGGCGGCCCCCAGGAACAGGGACACAAGCAGGCAAAAATCTTTCATGGCAACAAGCTGGAACGCTGCCGCCCCTACTTCCAGGGCTGCGAGTACAAGGCCTTGACCTCTGCGGGTTGCAGGGCGCGTTCGTAGATGCGGACATCGTCGATATCGCCATCGAGGACCTGCCAGCCGCCGCGATCTACGGCACCGATGGTGGTCCACATGCCAGCGGTGTCGTAGTCAACGCCTTCGGTGGTCTGGAGTTCGCTGACGCGATCTCCATTGACGTAAAGGCGCATGGTGCGGGTGCGGGCGTTCATCATTTCCATGGTGCCGACGACGAAGTACCACTGATCAGGCGCGAGCTTTTGGGGCGACTTGATCTTTACCTGTTGGGTGGGCAGTGCCTTGCCCGCTGGGGTGAGAGAGATTTCGTTTTTGAAGACCGTGAACTCGGGACGACCTGTCACGGAGCGGTCAGATCGGAACTCAGCCCGACCACTGGGCAGGAGGTGCAGCACCCAGGGGTCGCGCCCTGGTTTGGAGTCGCCGTGCCAGACAATCTGACTACCAAATCCAGGGCTGATGGACCGGTAGCGAACCCAGGCGCAGAGGGATAGATCATCGTGCAGCTTGGGCATTTTATCGGAGGGAATGATGACGGAATCCCAGGCTGCAGATCGCAAGCCTTTGTCTTTTTTGCGCAGGCGCAGGACGTTGCCTCGCTCGGCGGTGGGAACAAGGGTAGCGCCCACTTGAAGTTGCCCGTGATTGCCAAGACCGCTGCTGTCCTGGGTATTGCCTTGATCAAAATTCATCTGCACAAGCAGGCCATCCGTGGGCGCGGGGAGGGTGGTGCTGGTGGGAGTCGCCGCGGGATACGCGGTCTGTGATGCGGCGGTGGTGATGCTGACTGGCTTGACGGGCGAGACCGGCACGCGACTGGTGCGAGCGAGATTTTGGATACGCGGGACGAGGGGGTTCTCTGGGCTGAGGGGATCCCCCAAGGTGCGGGCGAGGTCCTTGAGCGAGGCTTCCTCCATGGGGCCTTCAGCGACGATGGGAAAGAGCACGAGCCCATGGAGCCGCAGACCGCCCTGCACCCGCCGGATGACGAGGCGATCCGCGCTCGGGTATTTGCTGAGCGGAACCACAAAGGTGTCGGTGGTGGCTTGTCTGCCGATATCGACGATGTTCCCGAAGAGATCGACGACGACGACGCGGCCCTGGGAATCAAAGAGCTGGGCAGCCATGTCTGCATTTTCGTCCGCGTCAAAAAGCAGCGTGACGACGAGGTTCCCGCTGAGCACCCGGGCACGATCCAGGGTGATCTCAATCTTGCCTGCTCCCTTGGGTGCTGCGGCATCCACACTCCAGCAGCGGGGTTCATCGGAGAAGAAGCCGCCGCTTTGTTGAATCTGGGTGATCCACGATGGCAGCGTGACATCTTGAGGAATGCTGCCGCCAGCCCAGCGACTATCAAAGCTAAGTTCGGCCACTTCGGGTGCGATCACGGCAGCCTTCGATGCCATGCATGCTGCCAGACTGAGCAAGGTGAATGCAAGCGTCTTCATGGGGCGCAGCATGAGGGTTCAGGGCTTGGATGGCAATGACTTTCTGCGGGGAGAGCCGTGTGCTTTATCTCCAGTGGCCACTGATGAGATGCGTCATGCATCTACCCCGCCCAGCAGGCGATCACAATACCAGAGCATTCGTGGCAGATGGAAGGGGCCTTTGAATAGATTACCCTTCGCTGGTTGCGACACTCTTCCGTCACGGTGCAGGTAGCCGTACCACTCCCCATGCACGGGATCAGAAAAGTGCTGGAAGCTCCAGTCATGCACTTGCTGATGCCATGCTGCGTAGCGAGCCTCTGCGGTCATCTTCCACGCCAGAGCGGTGGCGATGATGGCCTCGCAATGGGGCCACCAGAACTTCATGTCCTGCCAGTATTCCTGCACTGGCTTTCCATCCAAATCACGGAAGTAGAACAGACCGCCATATTCCTGGTCCCATCCGCGCGCCCACATCGCGTCGAGAATCTGGCAGCCAAGCTGTGTCAGCGCGGCATCACCGCGCTGTTTTGCCTCATGCAAAATGAACCAGGCACACTCGATGGCATGTCCTGGGTTCAAGGTGCGCCCTTCCAAGTGATCAATGATGCTGCCATCGGGCGCTACCGTCTCCATGAGCACAGCCAGATCCTCTTTGAAAAAGTCCTGTCGGATCTCAGCGATGAAGCCGTCGATCCACTCCGTGCAGCTGCGACCATTAACGACGACATCGCCGAGATTCTCCCGCAGTTCCTGCGCTGTCACGATTCCGATCATGAGCGGGCCGATGCCTTTGGCGGGACGGGTCGGCTCATACTTCGCTGGTGTGGCACCCGGTGTGAAGCTGTAGTGAATGAATGCACGGAAGCAGCGCAGTGCATCGTCCTTGGCCGCCTCATCCCCTGCCGCACGAGCGATGGCGGCGAATGCGATGGCAGCGAAGGACTCGCTGAATGCATAGCGGCGCATTCGCAGCGGGAGGCCTTCCCTGGTCACTGAAAAATACATTTTCCCGTCTGGGGCAAAGCAGTGAGTACGCAAAAAGTCACCACAGGAAATCGCCGCAGCCAACCACTCTTCACGCGCATCGACCGTATTATAAAGCGTCGCAAACATC
>CAZCAL010000250.1:0-5030 GCA_964496625.1 uncultured Verrucomicrobiaceae bacterium
GATGCGGATGGCGCGTTGGGCATCCAGCAGCGGCACCTGGTGACGGAGTTCGGGCACGCGATACTCCAGGATGATGCCAGCAATGCCATGCTCATTCAGCCATTGCGCGATGGGGTAACCTTCGCGCTCCGTGACGTGACGGATGTAGCCGCCGCCAGGGCAGATGACGATGGCGGCACCGTTTGCCTTGTCAGCAGGCGGCAGGAAGACTTGCAGGTCGAGAGTGGAGTCCTCAAACTTGCCGTCACCGATGGGTGCCTTGCCGGGCCAGAGCGCAATGCGCTCAGTCGGCGTCGGGGCGACGAAGTCTTGGGCGGCGCTGGTCGCGGCGAGCGCGATGACGAAGAGGGACTGGAGGATTTTCATGAGAGGTCGGGGGGATCAGGCGAGGATCGGACGGATGACATCGCCATACACGTCGGTGAGGCGAAAGTCGCGGCCAGAGTAGCGATAGGTCAGGCGCTCGTGATCTAGCCCCATCAGATGCAGGATGGTGGCGTGGAGATCATGTGCGCTGACAGGATCCCTTTCTGCGGCAAAGCCGAACTCGTCCGTGCTGCCATGCACCGTTCCTCCTTTGATGCCGCCGCCTGCCATCCACACGCTGAAGCCGTAGTGATTGTGGTCGCGCCCCAGCTTGGATTTATTGCCGCTCATCTCCACACTGGGCGTGCGGCCAAATTCACCGCCCCAGACGACGAGCGTGTCTTCCAGCATGCCGCGTTGTTTGAGATCATGCAGCAGTGCGGCGATGGGTTGATCGATCTCGCTGGCCAGCTTGCGATGATTCGTCTCGATGTTGTCGTGATTGTCCCAGGGCTGGCCTGCCCCATGCCAGAGCTGCACGTAGCGCACACCGCGCTCGATCAGGCGGCGGGCAATCAGCGTCTGGCGGCCGTGCACGCCATTGCCATAGAGATCGCGGATGGGCTGCGGCTCCTTCGTGATGTCAAAGGCGTCGGATGCCTCCGTCTGCATGCGATAGGCAAGCTCAAAGGATTGAATCCTGGCCTCCAGTCGTGGGTCAGCGTGCGTTCTCTGATGCGCCTGATTGATGCGGCGCAGCAGATCGAGCTGGCGCGTCTGCACCACTGCGTCTGCATGTGGGCTGCGGATGTTTTCAATCAGGCGATCCACTTCCTCATGCTTCGTATCGACATAGGTTCCCTGAAAGGCACCTGGGAGAAAGGCGGACTGCCAGTTCTCAGATCCCTTGATCGGCATACCACCGGGGCACATGGCCACAAAGCCCGGCAGGTTTTGATTGTCACTGCCTAGTCCATACGTCAGCCAGGCCCCCATGCTGGGTCGCGCCTGGATGGAGTCACCACAATTCATCAGCATCAGCGATGGCTCATGGTTCGGCACCTGCGCCTGCATGGATCGGATCACGGCGATGTCATCAATGTGCTGCGCGGTTTTGGCGAAGAGCTCGCTGACCTCGATGCCGCTCTGTCCATAGCGTTGGAATTTGAAGGGCGATGGGAAGGCTGCCCCGGTCTTCCTTTCCGTCAGGCGATGGCTTGGCAGGGCCTTGCCCTCATAGGTGCGCAGTGCAGGCTTCGGATCAAAGGTATCCACATGGGATGGGCCACCATTCAGGAAGAAGTGGATCACGCGCTTCGCCTTGGGTGCAGCATGCGCAGGCGTCGCCGCCTCCAGATCCGCCAGCCCCAGCATCGCCATGCCCATGCCAGAGCGGCGGAGGAAATCACGTCGGGTGGAGAAGGTGGCGTCGGAGTTCATGCGGCGTGGGATCAATCGATGAACAAGAATTCGTTGGATAGCATCAGCACCTGCACCAGTTGCTCCCACGCGGTGAGAGGCGTGCGCGGCAGCGCTGCGAAGTCCTTCTTGGCGTCCCAGTCGCTGCCCGAGATCTCGCCACCGGAGCCAGTGCTGCCTGCCATGGAGATGTGCGGTGCCCAGAGGAATTGGTCGCTGTTTAGCTTCCCATTGATATCGACGATGAAGTCAAGGGCATCGCCCGCCTTCAGGTCCAGCGCATCAAAGCTCACGTCCGCCTCAGCGCCCAGTAGCTCGATGCTGCGCAGTTTCCCAGTGCGGCTGTGGCTGACAAAGGCGCGGATACCGTCGCTGATCTTCGGCTCGTGGATCAGCTTTGACGTCACCGTGTAGCTGCCATCTGCGGGCGCGATCCAGCGGCGCACCACGGCATGTTTCCGATCATTGCCCGGATGACCACCCGTCGCAGTGAGTTGCGCCCAGCCCAGCTTGGTATTCGGCCAGGCATCATCTCCCTGCCAGGCAGAGCCAGTGAAGTGCGGCAACGGAGTGAAGGCCTTCATGCGACCGCTGCTCTCATCCCACTCGCCATAGCCATACTGCCATGCCTTGGGAGATCCCGACAAAACCGCGGGCGGCGGAGGCGCACTCCCCACATACTCCAGCGCCGTCGCCAGCTCCTCCGGCGTCGGCTGGCGCTGGAAGAGTTGTGCATAAATCAGACGCATCCGCGCAGTATCGCCATCTGCTGCCGCCAAGCCTTTGCTTTGCAGCAGAGCCTTTGCCTGCTGCACGACGAAGGGGTGATTCATGCCAAACAGCGCCTGCTGCGGCACCGTGGTTTCGCTGCGTTGCGGGATGGAGAGATCAGGATTGGCAAAGTCAAAGGTGCGCAGCACGGCAGGCACGTTTTCCCGATCCACCAGCGCGTAGAGCGTCCGTCGATTCTCGCTGCCAAACAGCGGCACTGGTTTGCCTCCGATGCTCAGGTTCAGGCTTCCACTGGCTTGCAGCCACGCGTCGCGGGCCTCCTCAAAGCTCAGCCGATGCGCCTTCATGCGCGCCAGCCAGCGGTTGTCAGGATCCATCGCAGGCGCTGCCGCACTGCCCTGCTGGTAAGTTTGCGATAGCATCACCAGGCGATGCAACTCCTTCAGGCTCCATCCCGAATCGATGAACCGTTGCGCCAGCCAGTCGAGCAACTCCGGGTGCGAGGGCAGCTCCGCGCGTTTGCCAAAGTCGCTCGTCGTCGGCACTAGGCCACGGCCAAAGTGATGCATCCACACCCGGTTCACCATCACCCTCGCGGTCAGCGGGTTGCGTGGATCGGCGATGGCATTGGCCAATTCCAGCCTGCCACTGCCTTTGCTGAAGGGCAGCACTGCGCCTTGCGCCAGCACAGGCAGATACTGGCGTGGCACCTCATCGCCCTTTGTCAGCGGGTTGCCCCGCAGAAAGACACGCGGCGCGGCTGGCAGTGCGCGATCCATCAGCACCGTTGCAAAGTCCGGTGTGTTTGGAGTTTGCAGGATGAAGCGATCCAGATCCCCCTGGGATTTCCACAGCTCCGTCGTGACTGCGGAGGGGAAGTACATATCGATATTGGCGATGTGTTCATCCGGCACCAAGGCGGGGGAGTCTGCCTCTGCAAACAGCGCCTCCAGCTTTGGCTGGCCCAGCCCTTTCAGCTTCTCCGCCGTGAGCTCGTGCTTCTTCAGCCAGGCCGCAAAGCGGTGGACGATGAAGGGATTCAGATCCGTGTCCGCAATGATCTGATCGAAGCCCTCCGGCGGATATTTTTCCAGCGAACCCTGCGCCTCCAGATAGTCCAGCAGGCGAGCCTTGGTCCGCGCCATCTGTTCATTGCGTCGCTTCGTGATGAGATCGCGATTCTTCTGCACCAAATCAGACAGCGCCTTGCTGCCACCCGTGGCGCATGGAACCAGTGCCTCCGCGCAGCTCTGAAAGACGCCGTAGAGCGCGTAGTAGTCCCGCGTGGAGATGGGGTCAAACTTGTGATCGTGGCAGCGTGCGCAGGCGACCGTCAGCGCCTGTGTGCCACGCATCACTACATCGATGCGATCATCAATGATGTCATGCGTCACACCCAGGAAGCGCCTGCCGATGGTCAGGAATCCCATCGCTGCGAGGTCTGGCGATTGTGCAGGAACAAGCTGATCCGCAGCGATTTGCAGTTTCAAAAAGCGGTCGTAAGGCAGGTCATGGTTCAGCGCCCGCACCACCCAATCCCGATACGCCGGAGCATGGACCCAGCGCTTTTCTTCCCGCGCATAGACATAGCCCTTCGTATCCGAATACCGCGCCACATCCAGCCAGTGCCGTGCCCATTGCTCCCCATAGTGCGGGGAGGACAGCAGGCGCTCAATCACACGGGCAAAGGCATCCGGGGCAGCATCGCGAAGGAATGCCTCCACCTCATTCATTGATGGAGGCAGACCCGTCAGATCAAACGTGGCGCGCCGGATCAGCGTGCGACGGTCCGCAGGAGCGCAAGGAGCCAGCGCCGCTCTTTGCATCCCGGCAAAGATGAACCGATCCAAGTCACAGATGCTCCAGCCATCTCCAGCAATCTTCGGTGGCGAGACCTTGCGCACGGGCTCAAAAGCCCACCAATCCCGATCCTCCGCCCCAGTCGGCTCCCGAGCCGTCACCGACAGCGCCCCCCAAAGGAGGAGAGCAAAAAGCGGTGGAAGGGTAGAAGAAGGCGTGATCACTGAGCGTAGGTCCGTGCAATGTCCGTAGCGGAATACACAGACCCAGGGCGGTTCTATCAAAAGGTGAAAGGCTGAAAGGCTGAAAAGGGGTAAGTAAAAAGGGAGACAGGCGGGGCGCTGACCCTTTGGAGCGCCGACGACTCGTCGGCATTCCAAACCTCTGTAGCCGGGCGTCTATGACCCCGGTGCCAATGAGCCGCCAATGAAGCTGCAGATTCCACCACTCACCGGGTCTCCCAGAACGCCGACCCAGCGACTCCTCACTTCAGCCCCCCTTTTCTCTACCCCGCGTCATCAGGTTTTATTGTTTTTCACCTCTGGAGGGAAGGGGTTTTGGAGTGCTGGAGTGAATCAAGGATTTACCACGTCCGCCAAGGACGTGGAAGCCCCAGGCCCGTGAATGCATCCGCCAAAGGTGAGGGCGAGCCGCCCCGTAGCCACGTCCGCCAAGGACGTGGAAGCCCCAGGCCCGTAAATGCATCCGCCAAAGGCGAGGACGAGCAGACCCGTAGCCACGTCCGCCAAGGACGTGGAAGCCCCAGGCCCGTA
>CAZCAL010000250.1:5130-6899 GCA_964496625.1 uncultured Verrucomicrobiaceae bacterium
GACGTGGAAGCCCCAGGCCCGTATATGTGCATCCGCCAAAGGCAAGGACGAGCAGACCCGTAGCCACGTCCGCCAAGGACGTGGAAGCTCCAGGTCCGTAAATGCATCCGCCAAAGGCGAGGACGAGCAGACCCGTAGCCACGTCCGCCAAGGACGTGGAAGCCCCCATCAAAGACGATTGCCCTCCAACGAATTGACCCACCATCAAATCTCCATCGCCTTCACATCGGCATGGCCCAGTCGTTCCTGGATGGTCCGCAAGTCTTTGCCTGACTCCAGGAGATGCGTCGCGAAGGCGTGCCGGAAGCCGTGCGAAGTCATGCGCTTGTCGATCCCCGCCTCCTGGGCCGCCCGCTTGTGCTCGTGTAGCTTCTCCACCAGCGCCTCCGGCAGCACTGTCACCCGGTCCAGATCGCCCTTGCCCTGTCGGATCGTGATCTGCCGCCGGTCGATATCGATGTCCTTGATCCGCAGCCGCATCATCTCCTTCAGCCGCAACCCGCCGCCATACTGCACTTCAGCGATCAGCCGATACCGATCCTCCAGCCGCGCCAGGATGGCCAAGATTTCTTGGAAATTGACCACCACAGGAATGCGTTTCGTCGTCTTCCGCAGCTTCACTTGTAGATCCACCTCTTCATGACCGCAGACCTCTTTAAAGAAGAACACCAGCGCGTTCAGGGCCTGCTTTTGCGTCGAGAAACTCTGCTTCTCCACCGTCACCAGATGCGTCAAAAAATCTCGCCCCCGCCCCTGCTCCATCACCGCCCTGGCACCACCCGCCCAGCGGGCGTAGCGTGCTGCCCAGCGGCCATAGGTCTCTCGGGTTCGTCGCGCCAGTCCACGCCTGCCACCCGCCCGATCCATCGCTTGATAGACCCGTTCTTCCAGAGTTCTGACCTCATTGACAGCCGCCTGGGCAAAACGCAGCCACTCTAAGAACCACCCAATGGCCTCCTTTCATTGATCGATCTGCCAATCCGCACGGGGTTTCGCCTTCACCTGTTCCCGCCAGAAGGCGCAGGCAGCTTCACGCCACGGCTCCAATTGCTTCCCGAGCCGCCAGTCCTCGAACCAGGACAGCAGCAGCTCGAAGCCGGGTTTTTGGGATTCTGGGACATTGCGAGCCATTTTGAGGTCATCGCGCCAAGAGAGGGGAGAGGTTTCTCTGCTCATGCGAACAATTGTTCAAAAGAGTTGCTTCTGCGCAAGAAGAAATCGCCTATTTCGTTTTTCCGGATATTTGAGCAAACCGAAAGATACCGATATTGAAGGGCAAAATATCAGTTGGTCCACACTTCAAGATCATCAAGGTTTCCAAATCAATTGCGCCACCAAGAAGAAAAGCACTCAAGCATTGACATTAGGTGGCTGGCGAGACAAGAATGCCCCAGAAATGAACGCAAAAATATCGCCCGTTGCGATATTGGAGTGTACTAATAGCACTGTTCGCCCAAGAAGTATGCGTCATAACCTAACTCTACTTCCGTTGATGGTGTGCCTGAGCGGGTGCGTAGCGGGAATCGCACCCATTGTCGGAGTTCCACTGCGGGATTCGAAAGAACCGATGGAGGAAGTTTGCCGGACGACGGATTCGTCCGTCCGTGTTGCTATTTTGTGTCAGACGACGCTCCACGAATACAAACTATTCTTCTCCCCTGAGGGGCCACGAGATAGTTACCCCTTGAAGCGGACTCATCATTACTTTGTTCAGATCGGAGATGCTTCACCGAGAGAGCTGACGTCATTGAGTTGCCGTCATTCGCTCG
>CAZCAL010000251.1:0-6890 GCA_964496625.1 uncultured Verrucomicrobiaceae bacterium
GACGATCACCTCTTGCTCGCCTTCGTGTTGGGTGGCCACAACGACACTAAGGTTTTTCGCAATGACTCTCGCGCCATTCACCTCCTTGGTTGCCAATGCTGACGCAAGCAGCCCCTCAAGATCAAACGCAGACTGCACAAAGATTGCTTTGGGTATCTCTGCCTTTTCGAGCTTGGGTTGATCCAAGTAATCGACCAAGCTGAGTGCAGGCGCGGCGTCTTTGTGGCAGGAGGAACAGAGGACTTGAACTGCAAATGCGATCAAGGCCGACAAGTTGCCCGTGGTAAGTGTTTTCATCGGATCACTTTGGCATGTTGTCCTCTTGTGTCCATTTCCCCGAACTGGTCGGCTCGGGTTTACTTTGTCGGACATCTTTACCTGGCCGCGAGGCATCCATCCGGCTTGCCGCAACGTTCGCCTGAGAACAAATCAGCGCCACCCAATCCAAAAGCGGAAGGTGGGTTGGCGAAGACGACTCATGGCAGGCAGAGAATGCTATCTGCCAACGCGAGCTGCAAGTTTGAAAACAAGCGAAAAGCAGGCGGATGGTATCCCCCATGAGCCCGCGCTGCAGAGAGAGGGAGCCACATTGAAGGCTTGTGACAACTAATTGATACCTTATATCTGTTTCCGAGGAAGTTCCGTTGGTCCCTCGTATCTGTTTGCGCCCGCCCCAAAAGCCCTACCCCACGGGGTTGCTGAGGTGCTTACTGTTGTTCGTTGATGGTCATCTTCGCGTGTAGAGTCTTCCATCTGAAAAAAGCAGCAATCTCCCGCCGATTGAATCGAAGTCGACCGCAAATAAAACTTTGGATTTGGACACAACCTCCAAAATTGATTGCACGGCAACGGGCGTGATAACTTTTGACGAAACCACGGTCACGATTCTCGTCGGATCGACCCATCGGCTGGATATAAAGTCGGCGTCCATCTGGAGAGCATCACCGAATGTCCCGACGTTACGGCAGCCACATTCTACCAGTTCAAAAAAGCTGTCGTAGCGTTCAACCAACTGCTGTTCGGACAGTGCACGGTCTTCTGTGGAATTCGCATCGTCAAACTCACTTAACACTCTGTCGATCTCAGCGTCGGTGCAATAGATGATTTTCATCGGGGTCGTGGTGTGGAGACAAGTGGTTCTACGGCTACAGCATGCCACGGTCAATGTTTGAAGTAATACACAAGCGATCCACAAGAACGATTTCACATTCATAATCAATTGCGGCACGAATTCGATTCTATTGGTCAGACCTCACTCTTCCAACAGAGTCCCAAGTACGGCCGCTTGGGTAATTGGGTGCTCAACACCAAGTAAAGATGACAGACAAAGTCAATCTTGCCTAACCTACAATGACGGCACCAGCCCCAGCTTCACCCGCACCTACTGGCGCAATGGACAGCCCAAGACCATTACCAACGACATTGGCACCCACACTTACACCCACCGGCAGTTGCATGACCAAGACACGGCCACCTGGACTCTGACTGGCTCTACCCTGCTGCCGGAGGCAGGGATTGAGGAAGGCTACGATCGCTACGGTCGCCGCCAGCCCTGGGCGCTCAACATCGGCGGCACCACCGGGCATCGCGTCAATTACGGCTACGATCCCCAGATTGGAAGGCTGGATGGCGTCGCCCTCATCGGCCCCGGTAGCCCTAGCCTCACCGCCCAGCGCACCTATGACGCCCTCCCCTGTCATCCTTGCTGATTACTCGGAGGAATTTTGGCTGCGCATTGAGGGTGGGTGGCGGCTGAAAGCGCGCCGTCTGCTCCTCATCGTCTCGTTGGCCAGTGTCTGGTCTGTTTCCTGGCTTCCGGCGACTGTGGATTACGGGTGCTCTGTGCCAGCTCACTGAGCCATTTGCAAAACCAGCCGAATCGTATCCAGGCGAATGCGGGCGGTGCCGATGGCTGCTTCTAACGCGGTCATTTGGGCCTTCGTGGCTTCGATTTCTTCGGGGCGGACGTGATCATTGATTTGCCGGAGGTCTTCGAGGCGGTCGATCTCCGCCTGAAGCTGCGCCTTCATCGTGGCGATGGCCTGCGCGGTCAGGTGGGTCATTTCGGCTTCGGCAAGCTTGCGTGATTTGGCCAACATCGCTGGGAAAATCTTGCGCTTGATCCCCGCGTTCTCCAACAACTTTGCAGGGCTGCCTTTCTCAATCTTTGCTGCCGCGTAGGCTGCATCATTCCGACGATCCGCATTCTTGTGATCCACCACCACACGAATCGCTGCAGCGGAGAGGAATCGATCCACGTGCAACTGGGCGGGTGCAATGCAATCGACAACGAAGTGGGTCTCGATCAGCAATCCTTCTGCCCCGGCACGTCGCCAGATCCCAAAGGAACTATTGCCGCTCTCCGCACCCAGCATCAGATCCAGCGCTCCGCGCACGAGTGGGTGATCCTGGGTGAGAAAAGCCATGTTTTCCCGCGACAAGGCGCGAGTGCGATCAAAGCTGGCGAGCAATCCTTCGTCTGGCAGGGCCGGAAACTTGTCCGTGGTCAAGTGAGCTGGCATGAGTACGTAGCTGCGATTGCCATGTTCCTCCACATGCAGACCAAAGTGATCCATGAGCTGGATGAAGAACGTCTCAAACTCGGTATCGGAATCGCGCTCCCGAACAGCGGAGATGATCGCCTCCGCCTGCTCAGGCTTGGATGAATTGAGTTCCAAAAGACGGTCGTGACCGCGCTCAAGCTTTGTGGTGACCTGCTGCCGCAGCGCCTGTGATTTCTGGAGGAAGGACTTCAGCTTGGCAGGAGCGGCCTTCACCAGCAGTGCTGCAAGGTCCTCGTGCAATGCCTCCGCGATCTCCGTGGCACCGTGGAGGTTTTTTTCGATGGCATCGAGGCCTTCGTGATACCAGCGGGCCAGCACTTCTTCAGCGCTGCCTTTCACATACGGGACATGGATGTGTATCGTGCTGGTCTGACCAATGCGATCCAGGCGACCGATGCGCTGCTCCAGCAATTCAGGATCTTCCGGCAAGTCAAAGAGCACCAGGTGATGGGCGAACTGGAAGTTCCGTCCCTCGCTACCGATCTCTGAACACAGCAGGACGCGGGCACCTTCTTCCTCCGCAAAAAACGCCGCCTGGCGGTCACGCTGCATCAGCGTCAGGCCTTCATGAAAGACAGCGGCATGCAGATTGATCTCGTGGAGAAGTTTCTCCTGAATCTGCTCAGCAAGCGCTCGCGTGCGACAGATCAGCAACACTTTTTCTTCGCCCAGATCCTTCAGCAGTTTCGCCAGCCACTTCACCTTTGCTTCGAGCGGATCATCCGTGGCTTTGATGGCCACGAGCTTTGCGGAGCGCTCTGGGAATCCGGTCAGCGCAGCGCGGGTGTTGCGGAACATGACGCGACCCGTTCCAAATTCATCCAGGAGTGCCGCGATGAGTTTGTCGCGCTCTCCAGCGACACCGGACTTCATCGCATCGAGGTGCTCCTTCAGGTGCGGTGACTTTTTCACAAAGAGCGCCTTATCCGCAGCGGTGAGATCCCCGCCCGCAACAAGTCGGTTCACCGCGATGGCGACCTCTTCATAGTGCAGCGTCTCTTCGCGGAATTGTTCGAGATCAGCGTAACGGTTTGGGTCAAGCAAACGCAGTCGGGCAAAGTGCCCCTCTGGTCCCAACTGTTGCGGCGTCGCTGTCAGCAGGAGCAGTCCAGGGATCTTTGCCGTCAGACTTTCCACCAGCTGATACGCCGGGCTGGCGGCCTCTGGCGACCACTCTAAATGGTGTGCCTCATCGACGACCAGCAGATCCCAGCCGGCATCCGCTGCCTGCTGGGCGCGCTGTGGACTGCCGCTGAGAAAGCCTGTGCCACAGAGCACGAGTTGGCTCTCCGCAAAGGGATTACCGTTCTCCTCGTTGGTCTCAATGGCGTCGCAGCGCTCTTCATCGAAGATGGAAAACGTCAGGTGAAAGCGTCGGTAAAGCTCCACAAACCACTGATGCACCAAGGCCTCCGGCACGAGGATAAGGATGCGACCGGCGCGGCCGGTGAGGTGTAGTCGATGCAGGATGAGGCTAGCCTCAATGGTCTTCCCAAGGCCCACTTCATCGGCGAGAAGGACGCGCGGCACCAGGCGACCCGCTACCTCGCTGGCGATGTAAATTTGGTGCGGCAGCAGATCCACCCGACCCCCGCAAAAGCCGCGCACTGAGGACTGGCGCATCGCGGCGCGATGTTTCAGTGCCTGCACACGTAGGTCAAAGGTGCGCTGGTCATCGATCTGCCCCGCCATGAGACGGTCCTCAGGCTTGCTAAAGCTGATGGTATCCGATAGCTCCGCCTCGCTGATCTCGCGGTCTTTTCCGGCATAAAAGAGCATGCCTTGACGCTCCGTCACGCTTTCGACATCCAGCGATTTGTGATCGTGCGTGGTCACTGTATCGCCAGGCATAAAGCGCACCCGACGCAGGGGCGCAGTTTTCATCGCGAACTGACGGTGCTCCCCGGTGGCGGGGAAAAAGATGTCCACGCGGCCAAATTCCGCCTTGATCACGACGCCAAGTCCGAGTTCCGGCTCGCTGTCGCTGACCCAGCGTTGTCCAGGGAGAGGTTGTTCCATTGCAAAGATAAAAAGAGGGGCGCGATGGTATGGGCAAAGGACCCAAGTGCAAGGCCAGATTTAGCACCTTTTTTGGGTGATTGCAGTGCAAATCACCGCTTTCAAGGGCAAGGGATTGGGTTCAGACTGGCTCTCCATGAAGTGCCTCGCCATCCTTGCCCTCTCCCTGATCACGCTAGCAACACCTCTTTGTGCAGCGACCAGCCCTCAGCAGATCGCCCACGACATCACGGCGCTGACGGACAGCAAGATCGTCTCCGATGCCGCCTATTGGCGGGAGCATCTCTCCGATGGAGGCAAATGCGACGGTGCCAAGGTGGCAGTCTTGATCACCGAAATCGCCAGGATGCTGGAGCCTGGAACCACGGCTGAAGACGCCCTGGCAGTGCTGTCAGCACGCGGCATGATTGGCACTCCTGATTACTGGCAGCAACATGCCGTTGCCGGAGGAATCTGTGATTCGAAGAACGTCAGCATCCTGTTCAATCGCGCCGCTACCCGACTCCCAGTGCCCATCCCCGCCTCCGTAAATGCCACGCCCTTGCCTATACTGCCTGCGGAAAAGATCCGCGATCACTACGACATCGTCATTGCGGGCGCTGGCACGGGCGGCTGTGGCGCAGCCGTCCAGGCCGCACGGATGGGAAAATCCGTTTTGATCTTGGAAGAGACCGATTGGATCGGCGGCCAGATGAATGCCGCTGCAGTGACCTCCATGGACGAGGGCGGCACCCTCGTACGTGAGCGTGGCCTTTATCGCGAATGGTGCGGCATGATCGCTGCACACTATCGCCCACTCGGCATCGACTACGAGACCGCTTACTGGCATCGACACGTTTGCGTGGAGCCTCGTGTGGGCCGCACCTTGCTGCGCACACTACTGGGCGATGCCCGTGGCGACAAAGGCATCCTTGATCTCGTTTGTCAGGCCCGCGTGATCGGCGTGACCAAGAGCGGGGATCAGATCACGGGCGTGAAGATTGAGTGTGTCTCGCCCACCGGAAAAACAACGCACGAGGTCAGCAGCAAAATTTTGATCGACGCGACTGAATGGGGCGATGTCATCCCTCTCACCGGAGCACGTTATCGCACAGGAAATTGCATCAGCGGCGAGATCGATCCGGCGCGTCACATTCAGAGCATCACCTGGACCGCCGTGGTGAAGCAGTATCCAGACGGCGTGCCTGACACGCTTCGAGTCACCACGACCCCACCCGACTATGCAAAGTATGCGAAGAGCTTCGCCAAAGGCCTAGTGCTGGGACTCGACGACGACGTGAAGCGCCCACCGAAGGGCACCGCCTGGGGATTTGATCGCTTCATTGGCTATCGCGGTATGCCGGACAGTTCCCGGCCACCCGCAGGTCGAGTCATCACCCGCACTCACCTGAACTACAGCAACGATCAGCCAGCGACCATCGCCGATCTCGAAGATCCCACGGTCAGAATCGCGACCTGCCGTACCGCCATCGTGAAGACGCTTTGCCTGCTTCACTACATCCAGACGGAGATCGGCAAGAGCGATTGGTCTGTCGCCAATGACGAGGGATTCGACACACCTTACAATCGCGCCCAAATGGATGAGTTCATCGCCTCTCAGCCGGATCTCGCGCCCTATCGCGCCGTGCTGTATCACTTCTCCATCATGCCCTATGCGCGTGAAAGCCGCCGCATCATCGGAATCAAAACTCTCACCGCACACGAGATCGAGCGCGTCAAAGCCAAGCCGATTCAGTTCCCCAACACCGTTGCCATTGGCGACTATGCTGTTGATCTCCACGGGTCCATGTCTGCACCGTATTTGGAGCTGGATCTTGACCACGAAGAGGACATCCCGCACAAGTTCGGCGAGCGCGGCGTCGGACCGTTTGCCATTCCGTTTGAATGCTTCATCCCGGAAAAGATTGATGGCTTCCTGCCTGCGGAAAAAAACATCTCGCAGTCTCGCATGGTGAACGGTGCCACCCGACTGCAACCTCACACCATGCTCATGGGCCAGGCCGCCGGAGCCATCGCCGCACTGGCCATTGAACAAGGCATCCAGCCCCGCGCCCTAGATCCAATCGCTGTGCAAAACGTGTTGCTAGATGCAGGTTGCCCGCTCACGATCGATGCCGTCGCCGCTCCACGCGATACGCCAGAGTGGAAGGCCCAGCAGTTGGAGGTGCTGCATGGCGGGAAGTGAGCGGCCCACGCCGTTCGGCGATCATGCAAATTCCTAGTGCACAGGTAGACCCCCTTACCCTTCGCGTCAGTTCCCCAACTCGAAGCCGAAGGTTTGGAACGAGCCTTTGACGGGTGCGGAAG
>CAZCAL010000252.1:0-6886 GCA_964496625.1 uncultured Verrucomicrobiaceae bacterium
CGTATCGCCTCCAGCAATCCCAACCTGCAAAACATTCCCATCCGTTCTGAATCTGGCAGAGAGATCCGCAAGGCGTTCATTCCAGGAGAACCGGGCTGGGTAATGATGAGCGCAGACTACTCCCAAATCGAACTCCGCGTCATGGCGGCATTGAGTGGCGATACAGCGATGATCGAGGCCTTTGAAAATGGTCATGACATTCACCAAGCGACGGCAGCAAGGGTTTTTGGAGTTGAGCTTGAAGGCGTCACCTCAGAGATGCGGCGCACGGCGAAGATGGTAAATTTTGGCATCATCTACGGCATCTCGGCCTTCGGTCTAGCCCAACGGCTGGGCATTCCAAGAGCAGAAGGTGGTAAAATCATTGACGCCTACTTCCAACAATTCGCAGGAATCCGGGGATACATCGAGCAGATCCTGGAAGATGGCCGCAAGAGCGGCTACGTCGAAACCATGACAGGTCGCCGCCGGTATGTGCGCGACCTTACCTCCGCAAATGCCACCGTGCGTGGAGCCGCCGAACGCATCGCGATGAATACACCGATCCAGGGCACTGCGGCCGACATGATCAAGCTGGCGATGATCCGAGTGGATGAAGAGCTACGGCAGGGTGAATTGCGCACCCGGATGCTGCTGCAGGTGCATGATGAGCTTCTCTTTGAGGTTCCTCAAGAGGAGGTCGCGACGGCTAAACTCCTGATCACCGAAGCCATGCGCAACGCAATGCCTCTGCGGGTCCCTGTAGAAGTCGAAGTCGGTACGGGGGCCAATTGGCTGGAGGCGCATTAAGCCGTCGATGCACGAAAGGGGCGGAGAAGCCACCCCTTCCGAAGGCCAGATCAGCCTTGTGGAGACTTATTTGATCAGCGAGAGGGCTGCTGGAGCTGCCTTGAACAGAACTGGAATCATCAGGATCGCAAGGATGTTCACGACCTTGATCATTGGGTTCACGGCAGGGCCAGCGGTGTCCTTGTAGGGATCGCCGACGGTGTCACCGGTAACGGCTGCTTGGTGGGCAAAGGAGCCCTTGCCACCATGATGACCGTCTTCGATGTACTTCTTGGCGTTGTCCCAGGCACCGCCTGCGGAGGTCATCGCGATACCGACAAACAAACCTGTCACGATGGTGCCGATCAAAACGCCACCGAGCACTTCCTTGCCCATGAAACCTGCACCCACCACAAACACGACTGGCAGCAATGCTGGGACAATCATTTCACGGAGAGCCGCATTGGTCACGATCCCGACGCACTGTGCATATTCAGGGGTGTCCTCGCCAGTGAGGATTCCTGGCTTCGCTTTAATCTGACGGCGCACTTCGCGCACGACAGCACCTGCCGCATTGCCAACGGCGTCCATGCTAAACGCGGTGAAGAGATACGGAAGCAGTCCACCGATGAACATGCCGATAATCACGCGGGCATCCATCAAATCGAAGACGATGGTCTCGTTAGGCAGGAAAGCCTTCAGGTCCTGCACATAGGAACCGAACAACACCATCGCAGCAAGGCCAGCAGAAGCAATCGCGTAACCTTTTGTAACGGCCTTCATCGTGTTACCGACGGCATCAAGCTCGTCTGTGATCTTGCGAACTTCAGGAGGCAGACCCGACATGACGGCGATACCGCCCGCGTTGTCGGTGATGGGGCCAAAGGCATCCAGCGAAATCACGATGCCGGAGAGGCTGAGCATGGAGACCACCGCCACCGCGATGCCGTAAAGGCCTGCCCACTCGTAGCAACCCCAGATCGAAGCCGCAATGGCCAGCACTGGAAGGAGCGTGGCATGGTGGCCGACGCTGATTCCCGCGATGATGTTGGTAGCGTGACCTGTTTCAGAGGACAAAGCAATCCGACGCACCGGCTTATGAAAAGTAGAGGTGAAGTAGTTCGTGATCCAGACGACCGCGAAGGTCATGACGAGACCGACGGCAGTGCAATAGAAAAGATTCGTCGCCGAAACAGCCTTGCCGCCGACTACGAGACCATCAGCAAACATCCCCTGTGTCACAAACCAGAACATGGCAGCGGAGACAACACCAGACACCACCACACCACCGACCAGGGCGGAAGTAGCGCTCTGCTTGACGAAATTCACAAAGCCGATCCCCAGTAGAGAGGAAAGGATGGAAAGTCCGCAGAGAACAAAGGGGTAAATCAAAGCGGCAGGGCTGGCCGCTACCGTCAAGTGAGCCACCAAGACGCCGCCGATCAAGCTTACTGCGTAGGTTTCAAAAACGTCCGCCGCCATCCCTGCACAGTCTCCAACGTTGTCGCCTACATTGTCCGCGATAGTCGCCGGATTGCGTGGATCGTCTTCGGGGAGGTTTTGCTCATTTTTGCCGACGAGGTCAGCACCAACGTCAGCAGCCTTGGTGTAAATCCCACCGCCGAGACGGGCAAAGACACTGATCAGAGAACTGCCCAAGGCCAAACCGATGAGGGAATCAATGGCTGCCTGGGTTTGGCCTGTCATTTTCAGCACCACTAAATAGAAACCGGCGACGGACATCAAACCGAGCGCCACCACTAGCAAGCCCGTCACCGCGCCACCATTAAAGGCAACCTTCAACGCAGAGTGCGAACTCACCGAGGCAGCCTGGGCGGTGCGGACGTTGGCGCGCACTGCGATCATCATCCCGATGTATCCCGCAGCGAGGGAGCACACAGCGCCGATCACGAAGCCTGAGGCAGCCATCCCACCGCGAGCCCACCAGACGGCAGCCAAAATGAGAACGGCGATGACGCTGACAGCCTTCATTTGGCGATCCATGTAGGCCTTGGCTCCGTCCTGAATCGCCTTGGCGATCATGTGCATTTTCTCATTACCGGCGGAGGCCCCCAAAATCTTGCGAATCAGGAGGATCGCGAACACAAGGCCTACAAAAGCCAGCGCGATTGACATGACGATGCCATTATTTAGAAGGAAGGAATTCATCTGGGAGTTTTTGAGCGGTTGGTTGGACCGAAAAGGTATAGCCTGAAACCTTACCAAGACAGTTTGTCTAAGCAAGACAGATTTCTCATTCGTTTCCACGAAACGTCACGCGACGTCTCTCACCTCCAAAAAGCCCGTTTGCAATTTTGCCAGCCCTCGCTTTATCGTTGCGGCCTTCCGATCCCTCCGGGTCCGAAGGCACTTTTTTTCCCGAATGAAAATCGCGTTGGACGTCATGGGCGGCGACCACGCCCCGGCCAATCCCGTGGGCGGAGTTAAGCTTGCGCTCGAATCGCTCCCCCAAATTGAGCGGATCTTTTTGGTGGGCAAGCCTGATGTCATCGAAGCAGAATTGGCCGCCCAAGGAGTCAAAAGCGAAAAACTGGAGATCGTCCCTGCCTCCCAGGTCGTGGAGATGCATGACAGCGGTTTAGATGCGGTCCGAAAAAAGAAGGACAGTTCCATCTCCCGCTCCGTCGAACTCGTGAAGGACGGTCGCGCTGATGCCGTAGTGAGCGCAGGTCACACCGGGGCAGCCGTAGCCGCGTCGCTGATCAAGCTGCGCACGCTTCCCCACATTGAGCGTCCCGCCATTGCCTCAGTGGTGCCTTCGCGCACGAATCGCTGGATTCTCATTGATGCGGGGGCGAACCCTGACTCCGAGGCCGCCCACTTGGTAGAAAACGCAATCATGGGCACGGCCTATGCCCGCCATGTGCTCGGGATCGCCCAACCACGGGTGGGCCTGATGTCCAACGGAACGGAGGAAGCCAAGGGCAATGCTCTGTGCAAGGAAGCTGGCAAACTACTCCGCAAGGCCGCAGGGATTCACTTTATTGGCAATGTGGAAGGCCACGACCTGTGGGAGACGCCACCCGATGTGGTGGTGACGGACGGCTTTACCGGGAATATCATTTTAAAAAGCGCTGAAGCACTGTCCCATGCTCTGTTTGGCATGATCAAGACGGAGATCGTCTCATCGCTTCGCACGAAGATCGGCGGGATGCTAGCGAAGCCTGCCTTTCGCCGAATCAATACGAAAACCAATGCCGACGAGTCCGGCGGCATGCCGCTGCTGGGTCTCAACGGCATCACCATCATCGCGCACGGCGGCGCGAGCGCCTACGCGATGAAAAATGCGTTGCGCATGGCCTGTGAAACGATTTCACATAAAGTGAACCCCCATATCCAGGAGGCTGCCGCCCTCCATGCATCTTCCCATCATGTCAGCAGCACCTGAATCGCAGCCTTTTTGCTCCTCCAGCCTCATCGGCACAGGCAGTTACGTCCCTGAACGCATCATGACGAATGCGGATCTGGAAAAGATCGTGGATACCACGGATGAATGGATCACCAGCCGCACTGGAATCAAGGAACGCCGCATTGCCGCAGAAGGCGAGACCACTAGCGACATGGCCACGGCTGCCGCCCGCAAGGCTCTGGAAATGGCTGGCATTGATGCGTCCGCCATCGATCTCATCATCGTGGCGACCGTCACCCAAGACATGTTCTTCCCCTCCACCGCCTGTTTTGTGCAGCAAAAGCTGGGCGCAGCAAATGCGGTGGCTTTTGACATGAATGCAGCCTGCTCTGGCTTTCTTTTCGCCCTCCAGACCGCGCGCCACTTTCTCAATACCGGCAACCGCCGTTGCGCGCTGGTGATCGGTGCGGAAAAACTCAGCAGCCTTGTAAACTGGAAGGACCGCAATACCTGCGTGCTATTTGGTGACGGTGCGGGAGCAGTGGTGATCCGCCGCAATGAGCAAGACGACGCCCCTGGGCGGGTGCTCTCCACGGTGATGGGCTGCGACGGCAATCTGACCGGCATCCTGAAGGTCCCTGGCGGTGCCTCCGCGCAGCCAATCACGCAAGACAACGTCGATGAGCGTGTCAATTCCATCTACATGGAGGGCAAGGAAGTTTTTCGCCATGCCGTGACACGTATGAAGGAAGCCTGCGAACAAGCCTTGGCCCAGGCAGGGCTAACCGCTGCTGATGTGACAAAGGTCATCGCCCATCAGGCGAACCAGCGCATTATCTCCGCCATCGTAGATCGCCTCGGCGTTTCGGAAGAGCGAACGTTCATCAATTTGCAAAAGTATGGCAATACCTCAGCAGCATCGATCCCCTTGGCACTCGACGAAGCAAATCGCTCAGGTGCCATTCAACGTGGGGACATTTTGCTACTGGTCGCCTTTGGCGCAGGGCTTACCTGGGCCAGCTCTGTGGTGCGTTGGTGAAGAGACATGACCCGGCCACGTGCCTGACCTTGTCCAATCTTCACCTTCGCTCAACTCCACTCCATGCCTGATCTTCATCTCCAACCTGATTTTGAAACCTTCTGTGGCCTAGCCACACAGGGCAACCTTGTGCCCGTCCTTGCAGAACTCGCCGCCGACTACGAGACGCCGCTCTCCACCTTCCAGCGCATCCATGATGGTCGCTGCGGCTTTCTGCTGGAATCCGCAGAACTGACTCAGCATTCGGGGCGCTACTCACTACTGGGGAGCTCTCCCCGCATCATCTTTACCGCTCGCGGTAAAGAGATCGAAATCGAGGAACGCGGGGAGGTGCGCACCTTTACGACAGAACGTGATCCGCTCCACGAACTGGAGGATCTTATGCGGCCCTACCGGCCCATCGAGAAACCACCCCTGCCCGTTTTTCATGGCGGCGCGGTGGGGTTCTTGGCCTACGACATGGTGCGTTTCTTTGAGCCGACGCTACCCGCCCCCCCGCCGGATCAACTGGGACTGCCAGACATGGTGTTCATGGTCACTGACACGGTGCTGGTCTTTGACCATCGGCATCGCAAACTTTCGGTCATTGCCAATGTCCACACGGATGAGCACGAGACCCTGGAGGCAGCGTATGATTGGGCGCGCCAGCAGATCGCTGCCATCATTGCGAAGTTGGAAGAGCCTCTCGCAGTGAAACCCATGCACACCTTCCGAGCGGCGGGTTCCACGCCCGTATCTCCACCGAGCGGGAATACCACTCGCGAAGAATACGAGGGCATGGTCCGCGCTGCGAAGGAATACATTGCTGCGGGAGACGTCTTCCAAGTGGTGCCATCCCAGCGTTTTGAGACGGACTACGAAGGCACGCCGATTGATCTGTATCGGGCGCTGCGCCATGTGAACCCCTCCCCCTACATGTTCTGCCTGCAATTTCCGCAGGGCTTCAGCTTGGTTGGCAGTTCCCCTGAGGTGCATGTAAAGTGCATCGACGGAAGGATCGAGATCCGGCCCATCGCTGGCACTCGCTGGAGAGGCAAAACTCCAGCGGAAGATGACGCCCTGGCGGATGAACTTTTAAACGATCCCAAAGAACGTGCTGAGCACATCATGCTGGTGGATCTTGCGCGAAATGACGTAGGCCGTGTGGCGGAATACGGCAGCGTGCGAGTGAACGAACTCATGATCATCGAGCGCTACTCGCATGTGATGCACATCGTCTCGAACGTGGATGGTAAGCTGAGTGCAGACAAGAGCGCCTACGATGTCATGCGTGCCACCTTCCCAGCGGGCACGGTGAGCGGCAGCCCCAAGGTGCGAGCCATGGAGATCATCAACGAGCTGGAAAAAAGCAAACGTTGCGCCTACGCGGGAGCCGTCGGCTATTATGGCTTTGACGGGAACCTGGACAGTTGCATCGCCCTCCGCACTTGCGTGCTCAAGGATGGCAAAGCCTACGTTCAAGCAGGCGCTGGGGTTGTCGCCGACTCTAATCCTGCCTACGAGTACGATGAGACCGTGAACAAGGCCACCGGCATTCTTCGCGCGATCCAATGGGCGAGGGAGTTGGGCGGAGAGTGATCAATGTCTGCAACCAGCAGCTAACACAACCTCACAGGAAACGTCTCACCTCCTGCCGCGGCGAGACGCACTCCACGCACATTCATCAACATTGACCGATCACTTCTCGTCAGCTGCTTTCATGCCGCCGT
>CAZCAL010000253.1:0-6857 GCA_964496625.1 uncultured Verrucomicrobiaceae bacterium
AAAAGGGCATGAATGATCTCAAAGGCCGCGCTGCCGGGACCACGGCATTTCCTGACATGCGAAAAGGGAAGGTGGGACTTTGCGTGGCGACTCAGCTCGCAGGCTGCATGACGGGCCCGCGCCCGATTGCGAACTGGATGTCCCCCCAGCAGGCATGGGCGCAGACGCAGGGGCAACTGGCCTGGTATAAGGCGATGGAGGACGAAGGGCAGATGCGCCAGATCACGGATTTGGCGTCCCTGGATGCGGCTGTGGCGTTGTGGAGCGATGGCCAACCGGATGACGATAAGCCCATCTGCTATGTGCTGAGCCTGGAAGGCGCGGACTCCATCCGGACCGTGGGCGATCTTGAAAAACACTGGGAACAGGGGCTGCGCGCCATGGGACCAGCTCACTATGGTGTGTGCCGCTACGCCCTGGGCCATGATCAAGTCGGCGGGCTGCCTCAGGGCGGACGGGAACTGATCGAGGAAATGGATCGCCTGGGCATGATCCTGGATGTGACGCATCTCTCCGACGGTTGCTTCTGGCAGGCGCTGGATATTTTCAATGGTCCGGTCTGGGCCAGTCACTCCAATTGCCGCGCTTTGGTACCTGATCCCCGCCAATTTGCGGATGAGCAAATTTCAGAAATCATCAAACGCGGCGGTGTCATCGGTGCTGCTCTGGATGCCTGGATGATGATTCCAGGTTGGATTCGCGGAAAGACGACTCCGCAGACTTCCGGTCTGAAGCTGGAGGTCATTGTGGATCACATTGACCACGTCTGTCAGTTGGCGGGCAACAGTCTGCATTCAGGGATTGGAACGGACCTTGATGGCGGTTATGGCACAGAGCAAACGCCTGCGGACCTGGATACTATTGCGGATTTGTCGCGTATCCCAGATATGTTGGTCAAACGGGGCTATGGCCCGGAAGATGTGGAAAATATCATGCACGGGAACTTCCTGAGACTCCTGCGCACGGCCTGGAGTTGATCACTTCAGTAGTGAGCGAATGCCTCGTGCAGGATCTGTGGCAGACTCATCAGTCAGGGCCTCTGCCAGCGACAGCGCCCGTCCAAGTCGCAGTTCCGTGGTTAGGATCCGCATGGTGCCGACGCTATCGTTTGCGCTTCTGCGGAGCTGGCGGAGGGGGGCTGCTTTGGTGCGAAAAAGGATCGCACACTCTCCCGCCGCAGTATTGCGCAGACCTTCCAATTGCTGAAGCTGTTGCCGATAGATCTGTCGGAACCGTTGAGTGGCGGGTCCGACGTCGTTGTCATCGACTGGTAATGGCGCGTTGATCGTGAGGCGATTTTTCTCCGCCATGAGGTCCTGTTGATCTTGCGGATTCGCACCGGCCAATGTGCGGTCCAGAGCCGCTGAGTATTTGGTGTTGAGGGCATCCAACTGCGCACGCATCATTGCCGCGTCTGGCACGGGTACTTCAGCGAGGGCTGCTGCACGCAGTTGCGCCACCTCGGGATCGGTTTCTTCTAAACTCTTCGCAAGGCGCGACGCCAGCTTTGCGCGGCCATTTTCGGAACCAAGTTTGGATAAATCGGGTAACCGCCAGATTCGAATTGGGAAGTGAGCGGGATCTGTGTCGCGAGGATCTCCCTGTTTGGATGTATTGTAAAATCCACCACTGACAGCCCACTTTTGATTGGCACTGACAACGAACTGCGTGAAGCAGTGCCCATCCGCGTTGAGCTCCATGACGGGCTCAGCCGTATTGAGATCCCAAATCCTTACGGTAGGATCAAAGCCGTGAGTTAAGAGTAGACGATCGCCGTCGAGGAAGATGCCAGTGGCATAGCCCATTATCCCCTTCAGTTCCTCGACGGGCACCCCTGTCGCCGCATCGATCAAGAAAAGGCTAGGATTGCCGATGGCCAGCAGTCCACCGTCTTTTGAAAAGCTCATGGTTGTGGCAGGGAAGGCGTCCGGAGCAAGATGGGCGATGCTCCTCTTCTGTGACAATGATCCGATGCAGATTTCGCGGATAAGCGGGCCGGTTGGTTCCCCCTGGCGGCGAATTTTAAGTCCTAGAGTCAGAAATTCATCATCACTGCCCGGCATGAATTCGAACCTCATTACCCCGAATTCCCAGCCTTCCATCACCTGCGGCTGCTGGTCTTGCGCACCAACAGTCCAAATAAGCATGGCTGCGCCTGGCCTCATGCTGGTGAGAATGAGTTGGTGGCCGTCTGGGGAGAAGTAGGCTCCCGTCACTGGGACCGGGTCTGCCAGAGGAAGACTCTTGGATTCGATCGCTCCCGGTGTTAATGCCACTACTTGGATGCTGCCCTGACTGCTTACCATTGCGAGTTGTGAGCCGTCTGGCGAAATGGCGGTGCGGACGACATTCTCAAGATCAGAAGTGATGTGTTGGAGTTCCTTTTTTTCCTGAACGTCCCAAAGTCGCATTGTGCTGTCACTGCTGATCGAAATGACTCGCCGCTGGTCGGGGAGAATCTGCAGCGAAGAGATCTGCCCAGTATGGCCGACCAGCTGGCCGACCTCCCCCGCCGGGCCATCTGGGATTTGCCAAGCGGCAAGGGGCGTGCGGAGAAGCTCTGTGGGTGATGGCGGCGGATTAGAGGGAAGTGATGGCGGCGGGACACTTGGCGTTGCGACGGTGATCGTTTCATGCTTTGGGGTTTCAGGCGGGACACTCTCGGCCTCGCCGCCCGGATTTTTAAGCCAAAAAATTGCGCCCCCTCCAAGTAGTAGAGCCAAGAAGACCGCCGTGATGGTGCCGACAGAGTTTGATTTTGATTTGGGTGGCGGTGGGGCGCTAGTTGCTGCACGCACTGGGGGGCGGAAGGATGATACCGAGGGGGTGGGCATGTTGACCGTCGTGGTCAGCAGAGTTTTGATGTCTCGCGCATTCTGAAAACGTTGGGAAGGATCAGGCAACAAACAGCGTGACACAACGCTGGCATACATGGGGTGGAGAACGGGCTTGGAGATGGCCTCCTGGGCGGCGGCGGGCGTCGTGCCCGTCAACATCTCATACAGCACGACACCGACCGCGTAGATATCTGCTCGATGATCCGTTGCAGCCCCGGTGATGAATCGCTCCGGTGCGGAATAGTCAGGGGTGCCGTATTCGTTTTCGTCGACGGTAGATGCACCACGCAGTTGCTTTGCCAAGCCGAAATCGGCAACCTTGATTTGCCAATCATGTGTGACCAGCAGATTGGCTGGTTTGATGTCGCGGTGCGCCACACCATGGTCATGAGCGTATTGGAGGGCGTCACACAGCTGAATCGTTAGTGACTTGATGCGTTCTTCCGTTAGTTTTCGGTCGCGGATCAATTGGTGGATGCTGGAGCCTTCGACATACTCCATTACAAAATAGAGATGTCCTTCCGCAGTGTGTCCGAAATCAAAGACACTCACAATATGGGGATGCGTGAGCTTTGCCATCGCCCGGGCTTCGGTCACAAACTTCGCAGCAAAATCTTCGTATCCCGTCCCCAGCGCCGGCATTAGCTTTATGGCCACCAGTCGATCTAGGGCGGGTTGTCTTCCCAGATACACCACTCCCATCCCACCTTGCCCGATGATTTGTAGGATTTCGTACTGGGGCAGCAGGGCCGCCAGTTCCTCCACCGTCGGCATGGCGTAGGATACCTCTTCCGCGCCAATCGCTGGCTGTGGATCTGCGGAGCCGGGGATGTCTGACATGGGAGAGCAATTGGAAAGTTCGTAGTGTCTGCGTTAAGCTTTAGGTCAATATGTGACGGAGGCGAGAAAAAACGTACTGACTCCAATTGGGGTTCATGTTAGTATGTGGTCTACATTCAGCGTCATCGTTCCGGCACTCAGCCGTTTTGTGGATAGAGGAGACCCCCAACATGAAGGAAGTAATCCGCCCCCCATTGAATCACCGCGACAGTCTGAGATTAGCTGTTCTCATTTGCTTCATTGGTTCTGGGAATGCAGGGGCGGTCAATCACACTTACACCACCGCCCGCGGTCTTGTTGTGGAGGCAGACTCGGCTCTGGTGAATGGGGACCAAGCGGTACTGCACCGGATTGACGGCAAATTTTTCACGGTCACGATGTCGCAACTTTCGGTGGATGATCAAGCGTTTGTTAAGACACATGGGCTGGATTCAGTTCAGGTCGCACCGTCCGCTGCTATCCAGCCAAGCCCCGTTGCTTCGACACCCATTGCGAAAACGTCCGCTGCCCCTGCTCCGCCTGTGACTGCAGTCGATCAACCCTGGCGATTAGAAATTCGGACCAGCAGCGGTAAGTCCAGCAGGGTATCGAGGCGGGATTCTGATGATCGCATCGTTCGCTCTCAATACACGATCAGCGTCACCAATCGGGAAGTGACTCGGCATCTGGAGGGAGGAATGGCAACACTCGTAGTGTTCGGGCGTTCGGTGATCGATAACAAGCTCTACAAGGTGCTCGCAAAGGAAGAATGGCCAGTCTCTGTTGAAGCACATAAAACACTGCAACTGGACGGGAAGGAGTTCGAGACCGTTTATGACGACAGCAACTCCATTCGCAGTGGCTATAGGCTCCATGGCTTTGTCTTTGCCATTCGCGACTCCACCGGCAAGTTAATTGCCACCGATTCCTCATCGCCAACGATGCAGAAGGTCATGGAATCAGCCCTCCCTCTGACACTGGGTGCAACCGTTGATCCAGACATGAAGCCACGGACGCCTACCAACGATTTTTGAGCGGTTATAGCCGTTGTTTTACAAGTGTCTCAAGTCGGCTAACCCCTCGGCGAATTCTCGCTTTGATCGTCCCCAAGGGTTCATGAAGACGCTCCGCTACCTCGGTCTGCGTCAGACCGCCAAAGTAGGCCAGTTCGATTGCCTCACGCTGATCATCCGTCAGGCGATTGACCGCCTTATGAATGATTTGATTGCGCTCTTTATCTTCCAGTTTTTCGCTGACGGAGTCGTCGAACTCTGGCTGGACAGACTTGTTCTCAACTTCGAAATCATCGTTGAGACGTGATCTCCGCTGCTTGGACCGAATGCGATCAATGGCGCGATTTCTTGCCATCGTTGCCAACCAAGTCAGGGGTTTGCCCTTGCGAGGTTCATACAGATGGGCCTTGTTCCAAATCTGGACGAGCACCTCCTGCATCACATCCTCGGAGTCGTGATGATCGTTCAAAACCTGCGAAATAGCGGTGAAAAGTAGCCCGCCGTACTTCTGGTACAGCTTCTGAAAACTGGCGGAGTCTTTGTCAGCGATGCGCTGCAGCAGAGCAGTATCCTCTTGAATGGTCGCTTCGATTTCTTCAGGGGTAGGCGGTGTCATAGGAAGGGGTGAGGATGGTTTAACCTCGACATCAACTTGGACGAATTGTCGGCTTGGTCAAGAAAATGATCCGAATAATTTCGACAAACTGAGGGTGGATGTGAATTTGTCTAACTTGTTGGTAGTTCTTGTCTAACTGTGGCGGTCGGTACCGAGACTTGGTTTCTCCCCACCTGCATCCGCCGTGTTAGGGTTCAGCGACACCTTGATTTGTGTAGCCCATCTCCACGACCTTATTTGGTTTGGGAGGGGCCCGAAGGCTCTTCTTTGGTTGGCATCCACTTTTCAGGAGTACCTGCCTTTTGCATGATTTCGCGTAGCTTGACGGGAGTTCCTCCGCGGCGCTTACTTTCCTCAGCCGCTTCCATGAACCCGTAGATCTCCAAAGTCTGTTTTGCCGTCACGGGGGGCGTACCCGTTTGGAAGAACTGGATGATCTCTCTCAGCATCGGCGTGTAATCTCCCTGCGACTTCTGGGCGAAGACCTGCCCGTCGTCGAAGCGGGTGACGCAGTAGTCCGTCGAGCCCTGCGGGAGATTGTGCATCGCATGTAGGGTGCCGCTGCGCCCATTTGCCCAGATACCCGCGACGACCGAAGAGGATGGAGTGGTGGTGCGAGTCACCGAAATGCAACCCTCACCCATGACGGTGAACAGCGCCTCGGTGGCGTGGATGCCGTAAAAGAATAAGTCTGGGTGGAAAGGAAGAATCGGGGCTGGCCCGTAAGAGATCGCGGCGGATGCAGGGGACTTTCCTGCGTTGGCGACTTCGACCACACCTGGATACCAGCGCAGCGACGAAGCGCTGAACATTGGCACGCCGACCTGATCTGCCATTTTATAAATTTCCACCGCATCTTTAAGCGAGGCTGCGACAGGTTTGTCCAAAAAGACCTTCTTTCCTGCGGCAAGCACGGGTTTTATCTGCTCGAGGTGAGGGCGCCCGTCGAGACTCAGGAGCATGACGGCATCAACTTGAGCACAAACTGCTTCGACAGAATCCAGAATGGCGACGCCATACTTGTCTCGGACGGTGGCTGTGAAACCATCCACGCGAGACGCACTCTCATCCAGGTCTTTGCTGTAGCTGGCATATGCTGCGATGATTCTGCCGCCCGGGACATGGTTTGGGTGGGCGGGATCGTTCAGACGCATCGTAAACTGTTCCGCGTGCGAGGTGTCCAGACCGATGATGCCAATTTTGAGATTTTGTGCGGAGGCGTCTTGCATGGCCAAAGATCCTAACACGATCACCGCCATAGCCAGCCGGACTTTCATCGTCCAAAAAGATAGGAGTGACGTTGGGGGATCTTCCATTGGCAATCAATCGCGTGGAACATCTGCAAATGCAAGCGTCGATCAACCTGTCGCGATAATCAGGGGGCACTTGGCCCCTTCATGGCATCGAGCATAATGGTCTCAGCCGTGCATAGGGTTCCGCCGCTGGAAAGGGGGTGACATGTGGCTTAATGGCCAAGTGAGATTAGTGCCACAGCTGAATTTGGGGACGCTGGTTAGTAATGGGGTGGTCATCCAGTCTCTGCTTTTGGTGATGCATAAACTGGCGCGATTC
>CAZCAL010000254.1:0-6814 GCA_964496625.1 uncultured Verrucomicrobiaceae bacterium
CAGACCTTCGAAAGAAATGGGACTCCCGCCAGCAAGATGCCCTGAGTCGAATCCAAGCCCTGGAATACCAGATCGCGGAGATCGGCAAAGAAGAGGACGCTGGATTTTGGAGCCTCCTTGCCCATCAGGCCAAGAACTTTGTCTTCACGCGGGGGAAGAACATCCTGCTGGCGCTCCTAGCTTTTGTGGTCGTGCTTTTTGGGCTGCGCGCATTCTACTTCTACGGCCTCAAGTACTTTCCAGTGCCGCGTGGAGAGCGCACTAGTTTTGCGCGTCGACTGATGGGTCTGATCAGCCAGGGGATGAGCGCAGTGCTTGCTGTGCTAGCCGCCTTGGCGGTGCTCTACGCAAGTGGCGATTGGCTATTGGGGGGCCTTGCCGTGCTGGCCGTGATTGGTCTAGTGCTGCTTGCAAAGAACGGCGTCCTCCACTATTTCGAGCAAGTCCGCATGCTTCTAAATCTAGGCAGCGTGCGCGAAGGTGAGCGTGTCGTCATCGAGGGAGTGCCCTGGCAGGTCGGGACGATCAACCTCTTCACCCAACTGACGAACCCCCTGATCCCTGGTCGTGGGTTAAGACTTCCCATCGACGCGCTAATGGCTACCACCTCACGCCCCTGCGTGAAAGGAGAGCCGTGGCTCCCTGCGGCGGAGGAAGACTGGGTGCTGATCGATGATCAAAAGCTCGCAAGGATCAATCACATCGCGCCCGACTTCGTGGAGCTGTTTTTCCCCGGTGGATCGGCCCGGCTTGTTCCACTCGCAGAATTTGTGCGGATGCAACCCACGAATCTAAGCCAAGGATTCGCCATCTCCACGTCCTTTGGGCTCGACTACAAACACCAGGCGGAAATCACAACCACGATTCCAAAACTTCTGACTGAAGACGTGCAAGCAGCACTCGCTCAGCAGATCAAAAAGGAAGATATCCTGGAGTGTCGTGCAGAGTTCCTTCAAGCGGGTGCATCATCGCTGGACCTCCTTCTGATCGCCCGATTCAGCGGGGCTGCGGCGGAGAGATACATGGTTCTCGGGCGCACCCTACAAAGGATCGCGGTGGACTCCTGCAATCGCCGCGGCTGGGTCATTCCCTTCCCTCAAGTGGTCGTGCATCAGGCGTCCGCGTGATGAAGGTCACCGCGCTAGTTCATCCCAAGACTTCAGGCCGACAATCGGCAGCGCAAACGCAGCAGCAGCATCCCAATCTGGCGTCCCCGCTTTTTTGAACAGCCCCCAAATTGGGCGCTTTTTCCCAGGGGTCGCAATTGATCCGGCTTGGTTTTCCCACAACCCCAGTCGCAGGCCACCTTCGTGGGCATGATCCACCTGCCGATGCCAAATCAACGCATCTATGCCATCCTGCCGCCGAACTTTTTCCCAAACATAGGCAAAGCCAGCCGCTTGAAGTTGTTCACCCTCGGGCGATTTCAAACAGTGCAAGCCTTGCTCGCTAAGGATGATGCGCCGCGGCTTCCCCTGCCAAAGCCAATCTGGTTTCAGCATCGCCTGACACGCCACCTCCAGATTCTTGAAGGTGATGTGTGGAGTATTGTCATTGGTCCATGCATCCTTGTCCATCCACGTCCTCGGGTTCCCCAAATTGTCTGGATAGGGGTGATGGGCCACATGCCATTCAAAGTCTCCCCGTTCCTTGGCGATACGCGCGAAGTGAGTGAGAAAATCGCGAGTCTTGTAGGCTTCGTTTTCGCTGATCCCAGGCATCGATGTATTCCAATGATGGTCAAAGGAAAGGTAGCAGCGTGCGTGGGCGGAATGCATCCTGATCACTTCGTTTGCAGCCCTCACCGCCTTTTCGTATTCACCCGCAGCCTTCTCCACTGGCATCAGTCCCAGGTTGTACCAGAGCCATTGGGAGTTCACTTCATTACCAATGATGTAACCCCAAACCCGACCGCTAGCAGGTTGCCCACCGCTATATCGATCCGCCAAAAAAGCCACCAAAGCGCGGTATAAGGCCAACCCCTCCGCAGTCGCTGTATTAAACGCCGCGATGGAATACTTTCCATCCGCCCTCGCTGCCGGATGCAGCAGCAATTTATCCTTCGCCTCGTTCTTGGTCGGGTAGGCTAGCAAGATCGCATACACCGTCACGCCAGCATCACTCAGCGGCTTGATCTGCGAATCAAGATTGCGCGCGTAATTGCCATTGATGAACCATTCCTTACCCTCCCAGGTGAAGCGGATCGTCTCTGGAGTGGGTGCCAGTTGAAACAGCGCGCCCAGCGAAACATTGATCCCTGCGTGATTAATCCCAAGATCCAACGCATCATCCACCATCTGCACCTGCAACCCCTTTTTATTTGGGGCTACAGGAAATGGGGCCGCATCTGGAGCAGCCCTCAAGCCGACCGTTGTGATGCCCAGCAATGCAAGGAATAGGATCCGCGCTGACCAGCATGAAGCAATCATCAGAGTGTGCAATCTGACTGGCTACTTCGCGAACATCGCATTGTCCTTATCCCCCCCGCTCAAGACATAGGCGATTAGGTCGAGGATCTCCTCCTTCTTCAGCATCGCCAGAAGCATCGGTGGCATTGGGGAAACTTTGCTGGTTTCAATGCTCTTCACCTCTTTGCGGTCCACGTTCGTGCGTTGATTCGGATCGGTGAGATCGGTATTCAATGTCACGCTGTCCCCACTGAGGTTCACCACAACACCCGTGATCATCTCGCCATTGTTCTTGGTCACAACAATCGGCGCAAACTGCTCATTGATGACCTTGCTAGGGTTGATGATTTGATCAAGGAGGTCATGGGGACTATAGCGCCCACCCGCACCGGTAAGATCAGGACCATTCATGCCGCCCGCATTACCAAAACGATGGCAGCCATAGCAAGCGGCTGCTCCAAACATCTTCCGACCGTTGTCAAAGCTGCGGTTCTTTAGCCCGGCGTTCGTAGCGGCGCTCAGTTCCTCCAGCGTCCACATCGTCGGCGTGCGACCCACAAACATTGCACCAACGTTTTCCATCAGCGACTTGCGCTCAGGCTTCTTGGCAATCAAATCCGCCAACTGCGTCTTTTCAGCGTCCGTGAAAGTAGCGAGGCTGTCATTGCGGATGAACTCAATGAATTTGTCGAAGCTGGCACCGCCCTTGTAGTTGGCAGCTTTGAGGAACCACTCGAGTTGTTTCGTCCGCAATTCAGGCGTCCAGCCAGCCTTTAGAAAGCGCAGGCTACGCGCAAACTCCATTTGGGGTTCCTGGCTCGGAGCGGACTCGATCAAAGCCATGCCCTTGGCAGCTGCGCTGGGCGCTTGGAGGTAGGCCAGCGTTTCGCAAAGCAACCAATTCAACTCAAAAGTATCAGCCGGAAACGCTGGATCCAATTTGGCAATGATCGCCGCCACTGTTGCAGCATCTGGATTGCCGAATCGGTGCAGGACAATTTCGGTCAGTCGCACAAAGCTGAGGCGCTGCGCTTGGCTCAGCTTCGCAAAATCCAGCTTCATCATGGCAGCGAGAATCTTGTCACGCAGCGCCGTGTCCGGCGTTTGGCCCTCAATGCGATGGTCAGGACATTGCGCAGTGATCCGCACAAGCGATAGCAGCGCCGGAAGTTGCTTGCCTGCATCCGTTTCATTCAATGCCTTATCTGCCCACTCTGCGGCAGGTTGGTGCTCAAGCACGATACGCGCAGCCCAGGCGATGAAGCGATCTTGGTGGTCGAGATAAGGCCAAGCTGTTTCGACCGCTTTTGGATCTTGTTTGCCATGAAAGGCCTCCAACTTATGGCGCAACTCGCGCTCTGGCGTCACTTTTGGGGTGGCATCAATCGGAGCAGTATCCTCGTTCCCAATGTAACTAACGCGATAGAGGCCAGACTGCACGCGACGCCCACCGATGGCGAAGTACATCGCGCCATCTTTGGGGTGGATCAGCACATCGGTCAGAGGCAGCGGCGAACCGGTCACAAATTCTTCCTTCGTCGCGGTATAACTGGCACCGCTCTCCTTCATGTGCACTGCGTAGAGTCTCCCCCAACTCCAGTCACAGATGAAAAACGCTTTCTGAAACTTAGCCGGAAATTTGGCACCATACCCAAAGGTCGTTCCCGTGGGGGAACCAGGCCCGATATTCAGCACCGGAGGCAGGCTATCAGGGTAAAACTCAGGATACTTCCCTGCTCCATTGCGCCAGCCGTATTCAGCACCGCTGACAACATGACAGACGCGGGTTGGACGATACCATGGTGTATTGAAGTCGTACTCCATGTCCGCGTCATAGGTGAAGAGTTCACCATCATGATTGACTGCGGCACCATAGATATTGCGGAAGCCTGACGCATAAATTTCAAACGTCTTGCCATCTGGCGTGAGGCGATAAACGATACCGCCAGGGGCCAGGACTGAGCGATTGTGACCGCGGCCATCAGGCATACGAGGCAACAGATGGTCGTCGCCCCACACCTTGCGGACAGGGGAAGAATCAGGCGTTTCTGTGAGGATGGCATTGTTACCGCAAACGAGATACAGACCTTTGCCATCGGGCGTTGGCACGACCTTGTGGACGCCGTGATCGCTCTTGGAGTCAAATGCGCGCAGCAACTCAACCTTGTCCATCTGGTCATCACCATTGCTATCACTGATTCGATATAGACCACTCTGCGCCTTCTGCTCGTAGTCGTTTACACCCGCGTAGATCGCACCAAAAGCATAGGTCATCCCGTTGATGGCTCTGATGTTCACCGGCACCTTTTCAACGTCAGCAGCGCTGAGCGATTGACCAGCAGGCGGCGGGGTGAAGCGGTAGAGATCGCCATACTGATCACAGGCATAGATACGCCCCTTGTCATCCGCGCAAAGGGAGACCCATGAACCCTGTTCCCCGCCGGGCACTGAGTAGAGCAACTCTGCCTTAAAACCTTCTGGAACTTTAATGCGCTCCACAGGCGTGGCGATGTTTTCACCGACGGCAGGCCCGACAGCATCAGGCCTCTTTTTTGCAGGCGCAGCAGCCTGTCCCTTTGGAGCTGGAGGGGCACCCTTCGCTTTACCTTTTCCTTTGCCTTTTCCCTTCCCTTTCGGTTGCCCCTTCGCAGCAGGTGCTCCAGGCTTTTTAAGTTCTTGGGCATCGCTTGGAATGTTAGTTTTAGCGAAAGGCTCCACCCCACCATCAGGCAACTCTTTCAGCCTCACGTCCTTGATCTGCACGAACATCGCTGGACCACGATGAATCTGGAAAGCCAGCAAGCCTTCGAGAGCACGTGCCTTTTCATCGTGATCCACGAGATCGATTGTCACCTTCCCATCCACCTTGTGGATCAGGTGATTCCCCTGCGCGATGACGGTGTATTCGTGCCATTCAGCGATGTCCACCTGCACCGGCTCGTGCTCTGCCACCAACCACTTAATGCCCTGTGGATCAATGACCACGCTCTGACCATTCTGCACGATGATACCGCGCGCACGCTCCTCATAGACCATGGCATTGTAGGGCGTGGCTGGATGAATATCGCACTGGTAACCACCAATGGACCACTTGCCATTTTCCGGCAGTTCTTTGCTGCGATACTGGATGCCGGTATTGTTGCCGGTCTCCTTGATCTTTACCCGCAGCTCAAAGTTCTTCACTACGCCGCCTCGCCAGATCAAAAATTGATTGTAGCTCAGTTGCTCTGGCCCAGTGGTTTTGCCAGTGATGCATCCATCTTCGACCGACCACAGCTCAGGGTTGCCATCCCAACCTGTGAGATCTTGACCATTAAAGAGCGACCGGAAGCCAGCATCTTCGGCAAATGACGATTGCGAGACGGCAAACGTCGCGAGGAGTAATGAGAATATGGAGCGAATCATGTGAACGAGGTTGGCAAACAATAACGTGACAGATGAAAAAAACAGTCAGCAATATCTGTGTCTGATCTGGCAATCCAACACAAATCTTCAATCGCAATCATTAGTTCACTTTTCATTCCCAGCTTTGTCCTGAATCGGAGTACTGACTGTAGCTGCGTTGATTGTAGCAGCCACCCAGTCTTCGTGGCTCTTCAGCAGTTGCGCGACGACATCAGGGTGATCCTCCGCATGGTTGGTCGTTTCACCGATATCCGTGTCCAGATCAGAAAGGAATAAAACCTTGTCCTCCGCCGATAGTTCGCCCCCCGCTGTATCTTGAGCGTTGCCAATCAATTTCCATCTCCCCTGACGCACGGCCCACTGCTGGCGCTTCCCTCCGCCGACCAACCAATGCAGCTCACGATGCGGTGAAGGTGCCGCAGCGGAGCGGATGACGGGCACAATGCTTCTGCCATCGATCTCTGCGTCCAAGACTTTCGCACCACTCAGTTCCGCCAGCGTCGGCAGCCAATCGCAGGAGTGCACCACCTGCTCCCGCACTTCGCCTTCCGGCAGATGGCCAGCCCAAGAAATCATCCCAGGCAACCGCATCCCACCTTCAAAGAGGCTAAACTTCGCTCCCCGATAAGGGCCGGCGCTACCCCCACCAAAATGGGCACGCTCCTCAGTAGAATGGCCGTTGTCCGATTGCAGCACGATGATGGTCTGCGACCTCAGTTCCAGATCGTCGATGCTCTTTAGCAGCGAGCCGATCCGGTCATCGCAGGAAGAAAGAAACGCTGCATAGAGATTGCGTGGATAGGGCAGGCCCTTGTAGTGCTCCAGCCATTTGGGATCGCCCTGATAGGGGTAGTGCGGCATGTTTAGCGCAAAATAGATGAAAAAGGGTTTCGCCCGATTTTCAGTCATGAAGTGGGTCGCCTCATCCACCATCATGTCGGCAAAATAGCGCCCGGGATAATAGACCTCCAGCCCATCGCGATACAAGTCATGGCGATTTG
>CAZCAL010000255.1:0-6749 GCA_964496625.1 uncultured Verrucomicrobiaceae bacterium
AACTGCTTGGCAGGAAAAATGGTGTAGCTAGGCATCTTCATCGTCACGGTGCCGGTCAGCACATCAATGGTGCTGATGCGCTCGATCTCATCGCCAAAGAACTCGATCCGGATGCCCTCGCTATCCATGTAGGCAGGCACCATTTCCACCACGTCGCCACGTGCTCGAAAGGCACCACGCTTCAGCACCACATCATTGCGCTCATAGAGCATGTCCACCAGGCGCATGAGCAGCTCTTCTCTCGCCAATCGCTGCCCGGTGTGGATCGGCAGCATCATGCCCTCGTAGTCCTCAGGCGATCCCAAGCCGTAGATGCAAGAGACGCTGGCGACGACGATGGTGTCTTTACGCGTGATCAGCGCGCCCATGGATGACAGTCGGAGACGCTCGATCTCCTCGTTCACATTACTGTCTTTCTCAATGTAAGTGTCTGTTCGCGGCAGGTAGGCCTCCGGCTGGTAGTAATCGAAATAACTGACGAAATACTCCACAGAGTTGTGCGGAAAGAAGTTCTTAAACTCCGAATAGAGCTGGGCCGCCAAGGTCTTGTTGTGGGAGAAAATCAGCGCTGGTTTGCCCGTCTCGGCGATCACGTTCGCCATCGTAAAGGTTTTTCCAGATCCCGTCACGCCCAGCAAGGTTTGGTGCCGATTCCCAGCTCGGACGGACTTTGTCAGCTTTGCAATCGCCTGGGCTTGGTCACCCTGCGGGCTGTAGCTGGTATTCAGATCAAAGACGGACATCCTGGATATTGGCTGACGAACCTGGATTGTCGAATCCCGAATCTCACGGGTTTTAGGTGGAGCGTCTGACGCCTGTCGAGCAACCCCCACGGCCGATTTCGACAGGATTCAGAACGGTTGTGGCGGAAATGTCACGTTGTCGAGATTGTGCTAGGTTTGTCGCGAGAGTTCAGAGGTGCGTCTTGGACAGGATCTATCTCATTGACGCCATTGGACCGTTTTTTCGCACCTATGACAGGCGGACCATTAATTGGTCGAAGATTCCATGGGCACATGTCGCTGCGGAATCGTCGGGCGAAGGAGCCTCCGCGTTTTGGGAACAAATCCGTGCGGACCTTCAGACCCTAGCCCGGCAGGCAGCAGCCTGGGGATACAATGCAGTGTCGATCGATGACGTGTCACATCTCGCCGATCACGACTGGCTGGAGCCGGAGGTGCGAAGCCGAGTGGCGATCTACCAGGAAGAATTTAAGCGCTGCTTCAGAGTGCTGCTAGACGAGGGTTTGCGAGTATTTGTGACCATGGATGTCTTTTCGGCAACACCGGGAATGCGAGATCGAATGGTGAGGGAGAACCTCACGGTCAACGTCCTCCTACAGGGTCTGCTGGATGGATTTATGACAGACTTCCCAGAGGTATCCGGCGTGATCCTGCGAATTGGCGAGGCTGACGGCAAGGATGTGCGAGACGATTTCCACAGCGAGTTGGTGATCAAGACGCCCACGCAGGCCAGGGAGATGCTCCAAGCGCTGCTACCCGTTTTTGAAAGATATGGACGTCGGCTGATCTTTCGCACCTGGACCGTGGGTGCTTACCGGATCGGAGACCTGATGTGGCATCGAGGAACGTTCGATGCAGTTTTTCAAGGCCTCGATAGCCCTTCACTGGTGATCTCCATGAAGTATGGGGACTCCGATCTACTGCGCGACCAGCCGCTGCATAAGAACTACGTTCGCACTCACCTCCCGACGATCATCGACCTTCAGGCGCGCAGGGAGGACGAAGGCGGCGGAGAAGATCCGTCCTTTGTCGGCTGGGAATACGAGCGCTATCTTCGGGAACTCGCACAGGGAGCGAACGTGATCGGTTGCATGGTTTGGTGCCAAACGGGAGGTTGGGTGCCCTTTCGCCGGATCGCTTTTCTGCAGCCAGAAGCGCTCTGGATCGACCTGAATACGTATGTGACAATTAAGCTGGTGAAGGAAGGCTCAGTGGTCGCCGACGCGGTGCGCGCCTTTGCCAACGAGCGCGCACTACCGGATGCGGATGCTTTGATCGAGCTGCTCCGACTCTCCGACGAGGTCATCCGCGAGTTGCTCTATGTGGAGGAGTTTGCGCAGCAAAAGCTCTTCTTCCGGCGCGTCCGTATCCCGCCACTGCTCCAAGTTTATTGGGGAAATATCTTCATCAGCCACAGCATCAAGAAGGTGGTGAGTTATTTTGTCAAAGATGCGGAAGGCGCGTTGCGCGTCGCAGCACGATGTCTCGACAACCTCGTGCGAATGGAGGACCTCGCAGTGAAGGCAGACCTACCCAGGCAGGACATCGTCTATATGCACGATACCTTTCGACTGCTGGCGATGGCACGCGAATATTGCCTGCTGCCATTCACTCCAGAAATGGAATCCAAACTCCGCGAGGCAAAGCACGACTACAAAGCAAAGTATCCGAAACGTGGCCTGCGTGCACGCTATCGGATCAAGACAGACTTCACGCCGCTGCTGCTGAAGCGCCGTTACCTGAGCTGGGCGGTGCAGTTGATGATGCGCCGTCGTCGCGGCTATCGTTGGGTGGATCGCATCCTGACACTCCACCTTCTCTCTCTGGTCTATCGAGTGATCTCAAAGCGTCGCCCGCACTGGATCCCCAAATTTGCCCGTGATAGCGCGATGGGCGTCGATGTGGTGTTCAAGTAAGGAGTGCTTGTCCGAAGCCGCGATTTGTTTCAGGATGGTGGTATGTGGAGGCGATTCAATGATCTGGGAATGCTGGGCGTGCTGGTAGTGCTCTGCGCGCTATTTAGCGTTCTGACGATCCGCGATCTAGCGCCAAACGATGCAGGTGCGGCGCGGAGACTGGGGCAGGAGATTCTTGGCCTCCAAAACCATCCACAGCGAGTCGTGATCGCCGTGCGTGCACAGTCTGAGGACGAACTGTTTGCCGCCGCTCTAGAGGAAACACTCAAATCTGGCGGAGCAAACGTGGTCGCCATCATCAAGGGCGAGCCGAGCGATGCACGCGCCGCTCTGGAAAAAATCACGTCGGACGGCGGCAACCTGGATGTCGTGGCCTGCAACCCTTTCACCGCGCCGTGGCTGATTTTTGCGGATTTGCAGGCGGACTTTCCAGGCTTGGGCGATCCAGTGCTGGTGGCTTCCAAGTCGGAGCGATCCTCAGCCTTTCTGCAGCCGCAGAACCTGCTGAATGTGACCAACCAGATCGCCGTCATTGCCATCCTGGCCATCGGCATGACGCTGGTGATCATCTGCGGCGGGATCGATCTCTCCGTGGGCAGCCTGATCGCACTAGCGGCAGTGACGGCAACTTTGCTCATTCGCGACCTCTTCGGCGGCACGGTGGCATCAACAGGTTCCATGGTGCTGGCCTGCCTCGGGGCAGTGGGACTCTGCGCATTGGTTGGATGGGCGACGGGCGCGGTAGTGACTGTTTTCCGTGTGCCAGCCTTTATCGTGACGCTTGGCATGATGCTGGTAACGCGCGGTGTCGCCGGGCGGGCGACCGAGCACCAGTCGGTGTATGAGGTGCCGGAAAGCTTCATCTGGCTGGGTCGTGGGGCGGATCTTTTTGGCATCCCTAATGCCGTTGTTTTGATGCTGGCATTGTATGTGGGTGCCCACTGGTTCATGCGGCACACAGCCCTCGGCAGGCACCTCTATGCGGTTGGCGGAAATGCGGATGCAGCCTTGGTCAGTGGCCTGCCAGTGGGGCGCATCACACGGTTTGCCTACACCATCAGCGCAGCGCTGGCGGGACTGGGAGGTGTGGTGATGGCGTCCAACCTGAAGAGTGGCTCTGCGAACTACGGACAGACCTATGAACTCTACGTGATCGCTGCCGTCGTGGTGGGTGGGGCGAGCCTCAGTGGCGGTCAGGGACAAGTCTTCGGCACCTTGGTGGGCGCGCTCATCATCGCCGTGATTCAAAACGGCATGAACCTGCTAAACGTCGATGTCGACACCCAGAACGTGGTCTTGGGCCTAGTGCTGCTGGGGGCAGTTTTGGTGGATCGGCTAAAGCACCGTCGGGGGTGAAGCAGCATCAGACTCTGCCAGTTTTTTCCGTTTCAAATTCGCCTGAGCCCGCCCGAGAGCGAGCGCCCCGAGCAGCCCTGACTTACTGCCAAGGCCAGGCGTCACGATGTATTTCTCTAGATCTCTGCCGACCGATGGACTGGAGAGATAGCCATTGAGAATGGAGCGAAACCGGCCACGAATCATGCCAATGAGATGCTCCTGCTCCATCACCCCACCGCCAAGGATGATGCGCCGAGGCGAAAGAGTGAGACTCAAATTCACCAATGCGTGGCCAAGCACATCGGCGACTTCCTGCCATGCAGGCGACTCAGGGGGCAGACGATCTGCGCGCACCCCCCAGCGTTTTGCAATGGCTGGCCCACAAACGTAGCCTTCAACACAATGCTTATGGTAAGGACATTGTCCGGCGACATCAATTGCCTTTGAGTTGGTAGGAGGCGGCACATGGATGTGGCCGATCTCAGGATGCATGAGTCCATGCAAAAGGTGACCGTTTACCAGCACGCCACCACCGACGCCTGTGCCAATGGTGATATACACTAGCGGGTCCATTTTTTCACCTGCGCCCCACAAATATTCGCCGAGGACAGCCGCATTCACATCGGTGTCAAAACCGATAGGCACACGCAATCGCTGCCTCAAAGTTCCAACGATGTCTGTGCTCTGCCAACCAGGCTTGGGTGTCGTCGTGATGTATCCATAAGTACCGCTGCTGGGATCGAGATCTACCGGACCAAAACAGCCGACCCCAATGGCCTCCACTGGGCCATGCTTTGCCTTTGCTGAGATAAAAAACCTGCACACTGCCTCCAGTGTCTCTGCTGGACTCGTAGTGTCGATGCGGGTTGTTTCGACAATGTTGTCAGGGCCTGTGCCCACTGCGCAGACGAACTTCGTTCCGCCGCCTTCGACGGCACCTAGCAGAGGGGAATCTTCGCTCATGAAATTGTTTCTATGTATTTGCTACGATTGCGAGGCGGCAAGACCAGCATAAATCTCCCGCGTGGCGCGGGATTTGTTCAAGGTGTAGTAGTGGATGCCGTCAACGCCTTCAGCGATCAATTCGCGGCACTGCTCAATGGCATACTTCACCCCTGCGATCTGCACTTGCTCCTCATCGTCGCCCGCCGCCAGTATCACACGCTGCAGCTTCGCCGGATAGCGTGCACCCGCTGCCAGATCCGCCATTCGGCGCATACCAGATGCCGAGGTGATGGGCATGATGCCAGCAACGATGGGGATTTTGATCCCCGCTAGATCGCAGCGATCACGGAAGTCCAAAAAGTCGTGATTATCAAAAAAGAGCTGGGTGCAGATGTAGTCCGCGCCTTCGTCCACCTTGGCCTTCAAGTAGTCCATCTCTTGGACACGATTGGGCGTCGTTGGATGACCTTCTGGAAACCCTGCAACGCCAATGCCAAAACCACGCTTGTCAAGGTGCGCACCCTGCTCATTGAAGCGGCGGATGAACCGCACCAAATCTGCCGCGTGCTGAAAAGCGTCGTCCGCGCGATTGTAACCTTCTAGATTACGCGGCGGATCCCCCCCGAGGGCGAGGATGTTGCTGACACCTGCGCTAGCGTAACGCTCCAGGATGGACGCCACATCTGCCTCAGAATGACACACGCAGGTCAGGTGGGGGATCGGATCCATCGTCGTCTGCGTTTTGATGCGAACCACCAGATCGTGCGTTAACTCGCGGGTAGAACCACCAGCACCGTAAGTCACGCTGACGAAGTCAGGTTGGAAGGACTCCAACTCCTTGATGATCTCAAACAACGCCTCTGAAGCCTCCGCCGTTTTGGGTGGAAAAAACTCGAACGAAAATGTCGGGCGACGACGGGCAAAGATATCAGCGATGTGCATGGCGCGGTTGAAAGACTCCAATCAACCCTTTTCCAGACCGGAACGCAACCGAGGATGCGATCCTTTTATCAGTCACCTGCACAAACGGGGCAAACGCCGTAGAATTCGAGTTCGTGGTAAAGGCTGGCAAAACCAGACTGCGCAGCGATCTCTTTTTCCAGTGCCTCCACAGGGCACGCGATCTCTAGCCTCTGAATTTTCCCGCAGCGGTTGCAGATGAGGTAATCATTGTGCTCACCAGGGAAGACCATCGTGTAATACGCACTGCGGTCATGCAGCCCCAGTCTGCGAATGATCGCGCGTTCCTCCAGTCGTGTCAGCAGGCGATACACCGTCGCCCGATCCGCACCGCTACCGAGCTGACTGCTCTCCGCCACATCTGCCAGCGTCAGCGGGCCATGAGCCTCCACCAAAATATGCAGCACGTCCTCCAATGCACGGGTCCGCCGCAGACCAGCGACGCGGGCGCGCTCCACGGCTGCGGCGACCAAATCGGAATTGGCGCAGGTGGCGTGAACGTGTTCACAGGCATGGATGTCAGCGTGCGATGGCATTGGAGACTCTTACGGGAAGAATTTGCTGCATTCAACCCGGCACAATCCAAGGCATCAAATAGGCCTGAATCATCACTAGGACGCCCATCAGCAGCGCCAGCCCCACACTGTGCCAAAAAACTGCCCGCAGTACGGTGCCAGCATCCGGGCTATCTGGATGGCCACCCGTCGCCACACTCGCCACCACGATGCTCTGCGCGTCGATCATTTTCCCCATGACCCCACCGGAGCTATTCGCCGCCGCCATCAGGACTGAAGACAGCCCCAACTGCTGCGCGGTGACGTTTTGCAGATTCCCAAACAGCACGTTC
>CAZCAL010000256.1:0-729 GCA_964496625.1 uncultured Verrucomicrobiaceae bacterium
TCAGACATTCAAAAATACCTGGGGATCAAGACCGCCATCAGCGCAGCAACAGGCGCTCTTGCGACCGCATGGTGCATGATTTTTGATCTGCCCTATCCTGTGCTGTGGGGACTCGTGGCATTTGTGTTCAACTTCATCCCCGCTGTGGGTTCGATCGTCGCCGCGCTGCCACCCGTCTTAGTCGCACTGGTGCAGTCCGGCCCCGGCAGTGCAGTTGGTGTGATGATCGGCTATCTGGCCATTAACTTCTCACTGGGTAATTTTTTGGAACCCACTCTCCTGGGACGGCGCTTCGGTGTCTCGTCCCTGGTCATCGTCCTCTCGGTGCTCTTTTGGGGCTGGCTGTGGGGCATCGTTGGGATGTTCCTCGCTGTCCCCCTGACCATGCTTCTGAAAATGATGCTGGATCACTCCGAAGAGTTTCGCTGGTTGAGCGTCGCCATGGCGAAGAAAAAGGTCCGAGGCAAGGAGGTGGAGCTCGCCGATTTTGATCTCGACACCGAAGAGGGCGAGTTCATCGGTGCGGGTGCCAGCACGGAGATCCCAGGAGTGCGCAGTAAAAAGTGAGCGATTGATCAGCAGTTGGTGTGCTGATTGGCCGAAGGACTGATGGAGAGTTACTTTTCCCCACCTTCAGCTTCTTCCCACTTTCGCCGCAGGTGATCAAGGCGCTCCTTGATGCGGCCCTCCAGACCATTTGAGGTGGGGTTGTAATAGATCTTGCCGCCT
>CAZCAL010000256.1:739-6733 GCA_964496625.1 uncultured Verrucomicrobiaceae bacterium
CCTTCGATGCAGCGCTGCGGAACAAAGCCTCCTTCAACATCGTGGGGATACAGATAGCCTTCCCCATGACCGAAGGATTTTGCGCCCTTGTAGTGGGCGTCACGCAGGTGCTTTGGAACTGGCAGCGTTTGTCCCTGCTTGAGGTCTTCCAATGCCGCGTCGATCGCGAGGTGGGCGCGGTTGCTTTTGGGAGCAGTCGCGACATAGAGCGTGGCGTGGGAAAGGATGATGCGCGCCTCCGGCATGCCAATAAATTCGACAGCCTGTTGCGCTGAGACGGCGACGCGTAAGGCATTGCTATCCGCTAGGCCAACATCCTCGCTCGCAGCAATGACGATCCGCCGTGCGATGAAACGGATATCTTCGCCAGCATAGATCATTTTGGCCAGCCAGTAGATCGCCGCATCAGGATCAGAGGCGCGCATGCTTTTGATGAAGGCACTGGCAGTGTCATAGTGACCGTCGCCATCTCCATCATAGACGACCGTCTTTTGCTGCACGGACTCCTCCGCAGTGTTCAGATCAATGAGGATACGCCCATCCGACTGTGGGACCGTGCTAAGCACCGCCAATTCCAAGGCATTCAGACACTTGCGGGCATCGCCATCTGCAATGGTGGCGAGGTGGCGACGGGCGTCTGGAGTCAATTCGATTTTTCGAAAGCCGAAACCTCGATCACGATCCCCCACCGCCCTATCCATCAGGCCCTCAAGATCTTCAAGGCCCAGCGGCTCCAGTGTGAACACCTGGGAACGGCTCACCAGCGGAGAGTTCACATAAAAGAACGGATTGTGGGTCGTTGCGCCGATAAACCGCAGCGTTCCGCGCTCTAGATGCGGCAGCAGGACGTCTTGCTGAGCCTTGTTAAATCGATGGATCTCATCCACAAAAAGGATGGTCGTCTGGCCATTGGCGCGCAACTGGGCAGCGGCGGCTTCGGCTTCCTTGCGAATATCGCTGACGTTACTTTCGACACCGCTCAAGGTGATAAAACGTGATTTTGTCTCGCGGGAAATGATGTGGGCCAGCGTGGTTTTGCCGACCCCAGGCGGCCCATAAAAAATCAGTGATGAAAAACGATCCGCCTCCACCGCCCGACGCAGGAGCTTTCCTTCACCCAAAATATGCCGCTGCCCGGCATACTCCGCGAGGGTTCGTGGCCGCATCCTAGCGGAGAGCGGCGCATGGGTCGGCACCGCGTCATCCACAGAAGCAGCGGAATTGGGGGACTGGAAGAGATCGTCTGGCATTGAGAGATCTCCATCAAAGCGGGGATTTGGGCGGATGGAAATGGAAGATTCCACACAATGGCGTTTGATTCCCTCCCTGTAAGTGCTCCAATCCCGATAGAATCACTCAACAATGAAACTCTCCAAAAAAGCTGAATACGGAATGCGCGCCATGGTAGCGATGGGAAGAGCCTCTGCCGGCACGACCTTTTCCATCCAAGACCTTGCTGCCAACGAACACATCCCGCTGAAGTTTCTGGAGCAGATCTTACTGGTGCTGAAAAATGCAGGCCTCCTGCGGAGCAAACGCGGCGTCGGCGGTGGCTACCAATTGCAGCGCCCAGCCAATGATGTGGCTCTCAAGGACATCATCGAGGCGATTGATGGTCCATTTGATCCCATCGGTTGCGTGCAAGGTTCGCATCCGGGAAAGGCCTGCGAATGTGGTATTTCCGGCGGTTGCGGGCTCGGAAAGACCATGGGAGACCTGCGTAACATCGTCCAAGATTGGCTAACGCAGACCACTGTCGCGCATATCATCGCCCGCGAAACGCCACCTCAGGTGATGTCTTTTGACATCTGAACCATGAATTTTCGCCCCCGGGAGGGCCTCTGGCGGACTTTGTGAAAAATTTCACAAATTCGGGTTGCCGGAACGGCCCCCTTCTAGATAGTGCGCAAACTCGGTTACGCGACTCTCTCTCGGATGGAACTTTTTCTGGCAAACATCAATCTCACCTTCTTGATCGCCGCGGTCATCAAGATCGTCTTCCTGACGTTTCTGGTGATCATGCCCATGGTGGCCTACTCAGTCTACGCGGAGCGGCGTGTTTCAGCCGTCATCCAAGACCGCGTCGGCCCGAACCGCACTGGCATTCCGCTGACCTTATTCGGATTCAAGAAAGACTTCCAAATTTTCGGCATCGGCGGATTGGCGCAGCCCCTGGCCGACGGCTTGAAGTTCATCCTGAAGGAAGACTTTACTCCCAGGCATGTAAATACCTTTTACTACTGGCTGGCTCCTTGCCTGACCATCGTCCCTGCCCTTCTGACGGCAGCCGTGATGCCGTTTGGTAGCGAATTGAATCTCGATTTTCTTGGCGTCGCCCAGCCGATTAAGATGGTGATCGCGGACCTGAACATTGGACCGCTCTTCATTTTTGCCATCTCCTCTCTGGGTGTCTATGGGATCGTTTTAGCGGGTTGGGCGTCCAATTCGAAGTACCCCTTCCTTGGTGGTGTGCGGTCTAGCGCGCAGATGATCTCGTATGAGTTGTCCCTCGGTCTCTCGATCATTCCAGTTTTGATGATCTTTGGAGAACTGAACCTCTCGAAGATGTCGGTGTATCAGGACGCCAATGGCTGGCTATTGCTGCCACTGTGGGGCGATGGCCTTTCCGCGTCCCGCTGGATCCTTTTGATTCCCGTCGCCATCTCGTTCTTGGTCTTTACGATTTCGATGTTTGCGGAGACAAACCGCGTGCCATTCGACCTCCCTGAGTGCGAAACGGAATTGGTCGCTGGGTATCACACCGAGTACAGCTCGATGAAGTTTGCCCTGTTCTTCTTGGGCGAATATGCAGCGATGATCGTCGGATCGGGTCTATGCGTCACCCTCTTCCTCGGTGGCTGGAGCATTCCTTTTGCACCGATCTTGTCAAAGTTGACAGGCTTGCAATTCCATTATGAAGCTGGGCACACACCTCTGCTCACTGGGCTCCTTCATATCGGCACATTCTTTGCCAAGGTTTTCGCCTTCATCATCTTCTTCATCTGGGTGCGCTGGACGCTACCACGTTTCCGATTTGATCAGCTCATGAAGCTGGGGTGGCTAGTTTTCTTTGAACTGGCCCTAGCCAACGTCTTCCTCACCGCCCTGTTGTTGTGGCTCGTGCCGCTGAAATAAGCAATTCCAAGCAAATTCCGATGGCCTTCGTAACCGTAGAACGTCCAAAACTCGCCTGGCACGAGAAAATCTTCCTCTCCACTTTCGTGAAGGGATTGAAGGTAACTCTGGCTCACGCCATCCGCACTTTCAAAACGCTGCGCGGCAGCAAGACCGTGGTGACGATGCAGTATCCCGAACAAAAATGGGATGACCAACTGCCAGAATATTACCGTGGCGTGCCTGCGCTGGTGACCGATGAGCAAGGACGTGAGCGCTGCGTGAGTTGCCAACTTTGCGAGTTCATCTGCCCTCCCAAAGCCATCAAGATCCTTCCTGGCGAGATCCCCAGCAACGACCCATGGGCCAAGGTCGAAAAGCGCCCTGCCGAATTTGATATCGACATGACCCGCTGCATTTACTGCGGCATGTGTGAGGAAGTCTGCCCTGAGCAGGCCATCTTCCTCCGCAAAGATTACGCCATGACCGGCGAAAGCCGTGCGGAAATGGTGAATGACAAACAGCGTCTCTATGAGATCGGCGGCGTGCGCACCGGCCTCGTCAATAAGTGGAACGACCTGAAGTGACGCCACCAGCAACTGAACATCGCCTCTCCTGATGCCCGCCTTCATCTTTTACATTTTTGCCCTTATCACGCTAGGCTTCGGCCTGTTGGTGGTAATGGCACGCAACCCGATCACCAGCGCCCTCTCCCTCGCATCGTGCTTCGTTGGCTTGGCCGCGCTGTTCATCAGTCTTGACGCATACTTCATCGGGATCATCCAGATCTTGGTTTACGCCGGGGCGGTGATGGTGCTGTTCCTTTTCATCATCATGCTGATGGACATCAAGGCAGAGGAAGGCAAAAAGACCAACCACGCGGCATTGGTTGGTGGTTGCTTGCTCGCTGTCCTGCTCGTCCTCCAGGTCATTATGGTTAGCGGCGCTTTTCACGGCGAAAGTGCTTTAGCAGAGCTTCAAACTGCTGAAGCCGTCGGCAAAGCGGCCGGATCAGAATTGCCCACCATTGCTAATGATCTCCGCGAAGGCACGCTGCCAGACGCTAAGCTGATGGGCTACACGCTCTTTGATCGTTACGGTTTTCATCTGCAAGTCATTGGCCTCCTCCTGCTTGTTGGAACAGTGGGTGTGGTGGTGCTGAGTAAACGAGAAAGCGCGCCAACGGAGGCTGGAAACTAATTTTCAAACCATGGTCACTCTGGGACATTATCTTGTTGTCAGCGGCGCCCTCTTCGCCCTGGGCCTTGCTGGCGTTATCGCCCGACGCAACATCCTCATCATCTACATGTGCCTGGAGATGATGCTCAGCGCCGCAAACCTGACCCTCGTCGCCTTTTCCCGCTTTCATTTGGTGGATCATTTGCCTGACTATGGTGCACAGGCCTTGGTTTTCTTTACTATCACCGTGGCCGCCGCTGAGGTCGCCGTCGGGCTCGCCATCATCGTGGCCTTGTACCGTGGGCGGCAGAGTGTCGATGTGGATTCCGTCACCAAACTTCAGGGATAATCGCGCAGCATGAGTTCCCCCCTTCCGCTTAACATCGTCCTGTTCCTGCCCTTCCTAGTGGCAGTGGTCATCCTTTGCCTTCACAAGCACCTGAAAGGTGCCTCCGTCATTCTATCCATCGCATCTGCGACGACCTGCTTCATCTGCAGCGCGGCGATGCTGGGGAACGTCAGCAATATCTATCCGCTGCTGGAGTTCATCCACATCGACAAGGTGTTTGATGCGAACATCGACGCCGTAGTGGACAAGCAAAGCCTGGGCATGCTCTTCATCGTCACCTTCATCGGCATGTTGGTGCATTGGTTCTCACTTGGCTACATGAAGGATGACGAAGCTCAGCCCCGTTACTTCGGCGCGCTATCGCTTTTCATGTTCTCCATGACCGGGATCGTCTTGGCCGCGAACCTCTTCATGATGTTTATCTTTTGGGAATTGGTCGGCCTCAGCTCCTTCCTTCTCATCGGTCACTGGTTTCATAAAAACAGCGCTGCCGAAGCGGCTAACAAAGCATTTTTGACCAACCGAATCGGTGACTTCGGTTTCATGATCGGCATTTTGTTGCTGTTCGGAGCCTCCAGCAGCGTTTCGTTCGTGGATCTGAAGGAAAGCCTGGAATCGGGAAACCTTCACGCTTTCGCTGCCACCCATCCTACTTTCATGACCATTGCTGCGCTTGGTCTCTTCCTGGGTGCAGTCGGCAAATCGGCTCAGATGCCACTGCATGTTTGGTTGCCGGATGCGATGGAAGGCCCGACGCCGGTCTCAGCGCTGATCCACGCCGCTACCATGGTCGCCGCAGGCGTGTATATGCTCGTGCGGGTTAGCTTTATCATCGCCGCCTCACCTTTAGCCTGCGAAATCATCGCTGGCGTAGGCGCCGTAACTGCCCTGATGGCGGCACTCATGGCTACCCAGCAGAATGACATCAAGCGTGTTCTGGCGTATTCCACCCTGTCTCAGCTCGGCTACATGGTGATGGCAGTGGGAATTTTTGCCATGGAGCCTGCTCATGCTGGACACACTGACACCATCGGTCATCCCGGTATGTTCCACCTTTACACGCATGCCTTCTTTAAGGCTCTGCTTTTCCTTGGGTCCGGCGCGGTCATTTACGCCTGCCATCATGAGCAGGACATTTGGAAGATGGGCGGCCTGCGGAAGTACATGCCTGTCACGTTCTGGACCTTTGCTATTGGGACGGCAGCTCTGATGGGAGTTCCATTCCTCAGTGGCTTTACCAGCAAAGAAGAAATCCTGGGGATCGCCTACGGTGAGTGCAAATGGCTCTTCATCATTGGTGTCGTCACTGCCGCATTGACCGCCTTCTACATGACCCGCCTCGTCGTTGTCGC
>CAZCAL010000257.1:0-1768 GCA_964496625.1 uncultured Verrucomicrobiaceae bacterium
AATCGGAGGTCGCCTCAAATTGAGGGGAGACTTTTGCAATTCCTCGTGGCGCAGGATGTTTGGCAGCAGCAAACCTGGGCTCAGAAGCTAACGGACAGAGGGTTCCAACTGATTGAGTTGGCAGCCGCTTTCTTCTTGGTGATGAGATCAGACCGATTGGCCACTCCAAAAGGCCCATTGGGGGTATTTTTCCGGCAGATGGCGAACCGGACTCATTGGAGATCGGCGTGATGTGGTGGAACGGCCCAGGTTTCCATTCTCGCCATGTAGCAATTCCCGCTGAAGGGGCAAGCTACGATGAGCTTTTCTCATCCAGCATAGTTATTTTGGCGAGCCCTGTTGTGGATCTGCCGCCCAGGTAGTTTCGGGAGCACAGAAGGCTTCAATTCTGGTTTCGGGGATTTTTATGGCTGGTAGATGTATAGGCCCATTGAAGTGACGGAATTGATTGCTGAATGGTGGTCATTTATCGATTCACTAAAATTGGTAAAATCACAAAAATAGATTGCCGCTTTTTACTTTTTGAGTAATTATTTAAGATATCCGAAAATTTAACTGATATTATTTTCAATATGAACAGACACCCATGCAATAAAATACTGGCCCTCTTGCTGGCCTCCACAGGTATGGTTGCAGCACAAGGGTATCCGCCTCCACCGGGATATGGCACTGGAATGCCAATGGGCACGCCTGGGATGGGGCCGGCGCCGATGCTGCCTGCTGTTCCCCAGTATCCTGCCTATCCCGCACCAGGGATGGACATGACGATGGGGGCACCCGTAGCTGGGCCAACCCCTGGCTTTCAACCGATGGTAGCCCCGGTCAACGATTCTGGTATGATGGGCGCTGCTCCTGGCGGGATCGGACCTAGCTTGCTGAGCTACAACTACTTGGAAGGGCAGTATCGCTACACCAATCCGAAGGGTAATGATTTGGATGGATCGAGCGGAATTGGTTTGGAACTCAGCGCTCAGCTTTTCCAGCCTCTTTACATCAAAGGGGCTTTTGATTGGAGCAGTGTGGGCGGTGGCGCTAGCTCCAAGAGTGGTTATGATTTTTCAAGCGTTAGCATGGGGGCAGGGCTTTACATGCCAGTGCTCAATAATTTCCACTTTACCGGTGAAATCGGGGGCACTTACGCGAAGCTTGATGCGGGGAAAACGTCCCTCAGCTTCAGCGATGGTGCAGTCTATGTTCGTCCGGGAGTGCGGTTTACACCAGCAGACTTTTTGGAGCTCCAGGCAGGCGTCACCGTGAATAGCGCAGACACGTTCGACAGCAAGATCATTGATGTGGGTGCCTACATGCGCGTCTTTTCCCAAATGGACCTCGGTCTAGGAGCAGATTTCGGAAATGAAAGCACCTCAATTAAGGGTGGTGTTCGTTTCCGTTGGTAAGGCATAGTGTCAATTGTTGTTGGTGATAGCGACAGAACCGGGTTGCGTATGTGTGTGCGCAGCCCGGTTTTTTTGTTTGCGGTCGATGTTTCTCTCCAAGCGAAGACGCAGGGGTTCCGCCAGCGAGTCGTAAGTGTTTGAGAATGGCGCAACCGGGGGGGCGTGGAGAGCCGACGAGTCGTCGGCATTCCATACGTCGGCGGCGGTTCTTTGGCGTGCACCTGGGCGCCGGGGTCACAGTGACGGGTGACCGGCGGGAGCTGTAGCTGGCCTCTGTGAGGCCGGTGAAATTGGATCGCTGATGAAGCGGTGGAGGGCCGACGAGTCGTCGGCATTCCATACGTCGGCGGCGGTTCTTTGGCGTGCACCTG
>CAZCAL010000257.1:1868-6704 GCA_964496625.1 uncultured Verrucomicrobiaceae bacterium
CTGTAGCTGGCCTCTGTGAGGCCGGTGAAATTGGATCGCTGATGAAGCGGTGGAGAGCCGACGAGTCGTCGGCATTCCATACGTCGGGGGCGCCGACATCCGGCCACAGTGGCGGGTGATCGGGGTGAAGGTGAAGATCAGATGGGTCGAATATCCGCAGCGTGCAGCAAAATAAGTTCTTATCAGGAGGGATGCTCTATTTGGCGAACGCCTTGTCGTTAGCGTTTCCTCCTGTCATCATGTAGGCCAGCAAATCAAGAAGTTCGTCCTGATTGAGGGCATTGATCAGTCCTGGCGGCATCATGGAGATCGAACGGGCTTTCCTGCTCTGAATGTCGGTTTCGCTAACGGTGACGAGATCGGCGGGCGCGAACGGATTGGTCATGACGAAGACCTTGCCGTTTTCTTCCACGACGATTCGCCCAATGACCACGCTACCGTCTTTTTTGACGATCTCGTGGCTGTCGTATTGATCGGAGATCACTTTGCTGGGTGTCACGATATTATCCATGAGATCGCGCATGGTGTAGCGGTTGGCGACTCCGGTGAGATCTGGTCCAATGCCGCCGCCATCGCCGTTAAAGCGGTGACAGGTGAGACACATGACACTGCGGAACATTGCTTCTCCATTCTTGAAGTCTCGCCCCTTAAACCCTTCGGCGGTCAGCGCGAGGACATCATCGACACTGTAATTTTTTCCTGGTCCCTTGGGGGCGACGAAATTCGCCACGGGGACGGGTTCGTTCTTGCTGGAAATTGCATCCAACTCAGCGAGTTCTGCGGCTGGAACGAAATTGGCGATCGCCTCTTTGCGGATATTTTCAATGAATCCGCGGAAGCTGTTTCCGCCTTTCCAGGTGCGTGCGCGTGGGAACCACGAGAAGAATGATTTGCGCAGCTCTGGCGTCCAGCCGACGCGGGCATTGCGCAGCGCATACATCAGAGAAATTTGCTGCTTGTTTGGGCGGCTTGCGGCGGCGTCAAAGGCGGCACGCGCGTAGCCTTCGTTGCGGAGCAAGACAGCATCGGTAGCAACGGGTTCCCAGTCGTCGGAAGCAGTCGCCATGACCGCCAATACCTTCGATGCGATCGTGGGTGAATCCAAAAAGACGAGGATTTGGGCAAGTTCGCGGTCGATGAGAGGATCGTTGGAGGGGAAGGCCGGATCAAGCTTCTCCAGGACGGCAGCACAGGTTTCTGCATTGGGTTTGCCGAGCCTGCTGAAGATCAACTCAAGGGTGCGAAGGGCGGCGAGCCGGCGGGGTTGGGTGAGATCTGCCCCTTGGAGACGGCCCATCGTCAGCAGCATTTGCTGCTGGAGTTCGATCTGATCAGCTGGCGTGGGGCCAACCCCGGCGGACGAGGCGATGGTGCCTTTTTCCGTCGTGACGGTTGATTCAGCCGCTTGTGGGCTGGTGCCTGTTGCTCGGGCCAGGGCGGCGATGATCTCGATGATGGCCTGGGGATGAGTCTCAGCCAGGGCGCGATCTTGCCACAAGGCCACTGGCTGCTTTTCAATCGCGACGCGGGCCGCGAAGCGCAGATGTCGGTCACTGTGGGAGAGGTAGGGCCAAGCCATGTCGATGGCCTCTGGGCCTGTGCCGTCGAGGTGGAGATGCTCCAGCATGTCGCGCATCTTCTTTTCTTCCGTCGGCTGTGCTGCTGCCACTGCTGCGGTAGATGCGGTGCCTGTGTAAGTGACGCGATAGACGCCAGATTGAGATCTGCGGCCTCCGACGGCAAAGTACATTGCACCGTCCTGTGGATGGATGATGACATCGGTGAGGGGAAGGGGCTTGCCGAATACAAACTCCTCTTTTTCAGCCTCGTAGCTTGCCCCGTGCGGGGTGAGGTGGATGGCCCACATGGTGCCGTAGGTCCAGTCGTTCACGAAAAGTGCGCGCTGGTATTTTTCAGGGAACTTGGCACCTTTACCGGAGGTGACACCGGTGGGGCTACCTGGGCCGATGTCTAGCAATGTAGGGAGGCTATCGTGATAATAGTTTGGCCATTTACCCGCGCCGCTGCGCCAGCCAAATTCCGCCCCGCTAACGCAGTGGTTGATCCGGGTTGGGCGATACCATGGGGAGCCGATGTCCCATTCCATGTCTGCGTCGTAGGTGAAAAGTTCGCCTCCGACATCGAAGGTGATGTCGAATTCATTGCGGAAGCCAGAGCAGAATAGCTCTTGCTTGCTCCCATCGGGATTCATGGAGCCGATAAATCCTCCAGGTGCCATGCGCCCACGTGCGTGTCCGTTGGCATCCCAAAGGCGTGGCAGGAGGTGGTCCTCTCTCCAAAGTTTGGCCGGGCGTGTAGATTCAATGGAATCTGGGAGATCAGTGTGATTTCCGCAGTTGAAGAAAATGCGTTTGCCGTCGGGGCTGACGGTCATGCTGTGCAGTCCGTGTTCGCCACCGCCCTTCATGGTGATGAGCTTTTCTTTCTTGTCGAACTGGTCATCCCCATTGGTGTCCGTGAGGCGATAAAGCCCGTTTGCCGCTCCGTCTTCGTTGACCATGACGTAGAGGCTATCAAAGGCATACAGCAGACCGTGGGCCTTGCCCATATCCGTGTTGAGTTTTTCCGGCTTCAGCGCAGCATTTGGCGCACCAATGGCAGGCACGGCCATGCGATAAATGCTGCCGTATTGGTCACAGGCAATCAGGCGTCCTTTGGTATCAACAGTGAGTCCGACCCATGAGCCCTGGTCATCTTTGGGCACGTTGTAGAGACGCTCGACCTTAAATCCTGCTGGCACGGTTACATCAGCGGCAGCGATTGCTTCAGAGGGTCCATCATTGCGTCGGCCTTTGCCTTTCCCCTCAAGTGCCTCGCCCCACGGTCCTTCGCCATACTTGCCGATGACGACGGAGGGCTTCCACGCATCGGTTCCCGTTGGAGTTGCCTCCCACTTGCTGCTGGTCTCGATCACGGATTCCTTACCGTTCGGGAACTTGAGCGTGAGCCTCGCCACTAAGGCGGCAATACCGCCTTGATTGCTAGCATTCACAATGATCTCATTGGTTTCGCCAGGCTTGATGATTTTGCTCACATCGGCGGTGCTTGGCTCTTGCCAATCGGGGTTCTTGAGGACCTCTTTGCCGTTTAGAAGCGCCGTCGCTCCATTGTCGCAGGTGAGTTGAAGCGTAGCAAAGTGAGTGTTTTGCGGTGCTTCAAAACGATATCGAAAAGTGACCTTCTCTCCACTCTTTGATCCCTTTTGCAGCCAGATCCATTCAGGAGCGGCGTGGAGGGAGTGGGCGGTCAGTAAAAACAACGAGGACAGGATGGCAAAAGCGCGGGAACTCATAAGCGAACATTTCAGTACGGTCGCTAACGTGAAAGGTTTCAGCAAAAGGTGTCGCTGTCAGGTGTCCAGCAAAATGGCCGGGGCGAGATCACCCGCTGCCCGTGGATGGTCTGGATCCACCTGGACGAGCGCGTTTGCTCTGCTGAGCGCGAAAAGAGCGTCGCTGCGTTGCAGCCCACGCGTAGAGAAGGTGCCATCCTCTGAGATCTCGCCACGGAAGAAATGGGGCCGGTCGCCGCGTGCATCCAAGGCTTCATTAAGCCGCACGGGGATAATCTTTGGCTTCAAGGCCGCTTCATTTGCGCCCATCAGCTTGAGCAATGCCGGGCGAACCAAAAGTGTAAAGGTCACATACGCAGAAACTGGATTTCCAGGGAGACCGAAGACATGCACAGGGCGTGGTGAATCGCGGTAGGCGTAGAGGAATGGTTTTCCCGGCTTCATGCGGACTCGCCAAAGCTCGGGAGCCATTCCCAAGGCGATCAGAGCGGGCTTGATGTAGTCGTGGTCCCCCACAGAAACGCCGCCACTGAGGATGATCACGTCGTTTACCGCCGCCAGTTCATCAATGGTGCAGATGGTATCCTCCAAGGTATCTGCGCAGTGATGGATCGTTGCCCCAGGAACGCCGAGCCGTTGCAATTGAGCCTGCAGCATGAGGCCGTTGGAATTGTAGATCTGCCCAGGGCGCAGCGGTTCGCCGATCTGCTGAAGTTCATCACCTGTGCTGAGGACTGCGGTCCGGGGTTGTGAATGGACATCGACTTGGGAGAAACCTTGGGAGGCTAAAAGTCCGATTCGGCCTGGTGTAAGACGGTCGCCAGCTGTTAGCAACCGCTGTCCGATGCAAAGATCAGAACCTTGGCGGCGAACGTTTTCGCCGGGCTCCACAGGCTCTTTGCATACGATGCCATCATGGTTCGCAGTCACATCCTCCTGCATGATGACTGCATCTGCTCCGGGAGGCATGGGTGCGCCGGTGAAGATTCGGATTGCTTCTCCAGACTCCATCGAAAGCCCCAAATCCGGCCCAGCTGGTTGTTCGCCAATGACGGGAATGGGGAGGTCAGAACGCGTTCTTTCCGCAGTGACTGCGTAGCCGTCCATCATCGAATTGTCAAAACCTGGAAGTGGAATGGTGGCCAGCAATCCTTTGCCAATGAAGCACCCCAGCGCATCGGCCAATGGACGCTCGACGATTGCCGCCGGTTTAGTATGGGAAAGAATTTTTGCCAGAGCTTCTTCGAGACTGATCATTTAATCGCAGGCGGAAGTTCGACCGGGGTGGTGGGTGATTGTTCCTCACCGCTGGGAATCGGAGGGAGCGGTTGAAGGGGAGGCAGTTCTTTAGCGGCTGCACTTGGCGGCGCTTCCGGCAGGGTGAGATCCCCGACTTGACCACTGGGGCTGGGTGCAGATTGGGGTGTCGTGGGAAGAAGTGGTGTCTCTGGCTGAGTGGTTGGCGGCGTGGCCCCCGCCTGTTTTTGTGGGCGATACATCACGAGGTTTCCGATACGAGGAAT
>CAZCAL010000258.1:0-6269 GCA_964496625.1 uncultured Verrucomicrobiaceae bacterium
CGATGGGATCAAGGGCAATATCAAAATGAGGTGCACCGTGCTTCCATGTCCCAAGGTGTTCTCCCACAAAGATCCCTGGGGCGTTATCTTTGATTCCTTCGCCGATGACGACCTCGCCACATATATCGAGGAGATCGAAGACGCCGTATATTGCTGCGCAAGCGGCTGCATCTGCGAGCTCCTTTTCCCCTCGCCCAAGCCAATGGATTGCTTGGAGGGCTGCGTTTTCGGTTGCACGGACAAACTCAAATTCGAGGAGTCGCTCGAGATCAAGGGTGCTCCGGAGAGGTGGGAGGTCTTTCTGCGGGGTTGGCATAACTGTTATTCTGGCTGAATTGTGGTGCTGGCGCAAGGTGGGGAATCACGCGGGTAAAAAATGTCCATAGTGGGCCTATTTGTGGTGCTCTGGTTCTTTTTTGTTCGTTATCTGGCGGGATCAGGGCACATTAAACGGATGACCATGCTCAATGCCAAAAACTGCACGTCGGCATCTGGCATTCCGGGCGCGGTGGGAATTGGTAAACGCCTCTGGGTGCCATTGTTATTGTTTGTGGTTTTGGGCTCCGGGTCCCTGGTTGCGTGGCTTGGATGGCGAGAGATTCAGGATAGTCGCCGTCTTTTTGCGGCATGGACGAGGGCGGACGCTAATTTCATCCGACAAATGAATTTGCCAAGAAGTCCAAAATTGGCCAACGACCTGAGTCGATTGCTCGACGTTGATGTAGCCTTTCGCGAACGGCCGATGAGTGGGGCCTTTCCCCCGGGTATTGAGGTGTCTGATGATGGACGGGAGATGATCGTTCATCCGCTGGATGATGCTACCGAGATGATCTTCAGTCGGCCTGTGCCATCCGTTGCGCTTTGGCGTGGCTCGACTTTAGGCGGTCTGGCCGTCTTTTGGTCGCTTTCGGCAGCTTTGGCTTGGTTCCTTTCAAGGAGTTTGGTTCGGCCTTTGCAGTCTTTGAGCAAGCAGTTGCCGGGGATTTTGGGTGAAGGAGCAATCGTTCCGTCGGAGGCGGATCGTGGTGATGAAATCGGGGAACTGGCTCGTGCTCTGGTTCATGCTCGTGGTGAATTGAACCAGGAGCGAGAGAAAAGGGCTGCGAGTGAGCGATTGGCATTGCTGGGCCGTATGGCCACTGGATTGGCGCATGAGATTAAAAATCCGCTGGCTTCCATCAGGCTGCATGCGGAATTGATGGAGGCTCTGGCCTCTACTGAAGATGAGGAGGCTTTGCGGCACATCTTGGCTGAGTCCAAGGTGATAGAGGGATTGGTGAATCAGTGGCTCTTCTTGGCGAGACCGGAACCCCCTCAGCGAGTGAGTTTGGATCTATGTGCGTTGGTGCGAGGGGTGGTGGAGGGCCTGTCTGCGCAGATCGAGTATTCTGAAGTGATTTCTTCAGTGGATGCCGACCGTGCCTGCGTCCTCGTGATGGGTGACCGACAGCGTCTCGGTCAAGCTTTGCGGAATCTGATTCTTAACGCGGTTCAGGCGATGCCATGCGGAGGAACTTTGGCAGTTTCGATCAAATGCGATGATTCGAGCCAGGTTGCTGAGGTGATGGTGCGCGATTCTGGGCGCGGGTTTTCGGCGGAGGCTCTAAGACACGGCACGGAACTATTCTTTTCGGAAAAGGAAGGCGGTATGGGAGTAGGTTTGAATGTGGTTGCTGAGATCATTACGGCTCACGATGGTGCTCTGTCCATGAGCAACGCCCCCCAGGGAGGTGCCTGCGTCCGAATTGTCCTAAAAACTGTGACCCCAAATTCTGCGATTCCATAATGTCGAAGGTTCTGATCATCGAAGATGAGTATGCCCTGGCTGCTGCGCTGGCGACGCTGCTACGTCGAATGGGCGCTGAGCCTGTGGTCGCGGCATCTGGGCAAGGCGGATTGGATAAGCTGGAGAGGGGCGACTTTGATCTCGTATTGCTCGATATTGGCCTGCCAGACATGAGCGGACTGCGGGTTTTAGAAAAGGTTCGAGCGCTTGACTTGCCGCCTCCTGTGTTGGTGATCACCGCTCACGGTAGTCTAGAGAATGCGTTGGAGGCTAGGCGCTTAGGCGCGCTGGATTACTTCTTGAAGCCTCTGAAAATAGGAGACATTCAGCAGGCTATTCGCACGGTGATCGAGTCCAATCGGGAACTCGTTCAGCCGATCATGTCTCCCGTGGTTCAGGCACCACAGGGGACGATGATGATCGGGGCTGCATTGTCGATGCAGCGGTGTTTTGCAGTGATCGCCCAGGCGTGTGGTTCCGATGCAGCAGTGCTGATTAGTGGACCTCCTGGATCGGGGAAGCTGTCGGCGGCGAGGGTCATTCACGCGCATGGGAGCCGCTGTTCCCAAGGTTTTAATGTAATCGAAGTCGCGGCTGTGGAGGCACTTTTTGCTACTGGCCGCATCGATACCGCGTTTGCCGGCGGGGTTGTAGTGTTGCGGGATGTGCAGGCGCTCTCTGCTCCAGCTCAACTGGCACTATTGGAGTGGATTGAGGGTGGTGAAGGCGGTGCCAGACTGATTGCGATTAGCCGGGGTGACCTGCATGAATGCGTACGCTCTGGGACGTTTCGTGAAGACCTCTTCTATCGTTTGTCGGTGTTGCAAATCGCTATGCCGGCGCTGGTGGATCGTGTTGATGATATTCCTGCGCTTGCCGCATTCTTCCTGAGTCAGGCTGCACCGGAACGGGATCTACTCTTGGCCGAAGAAGCTACGGCTTGCCTGCTGGCACATGAGTGGCCAGGAAATGTGCGTGAGCTGCTCAATGCGATGAACCATGTGGCTGCGGTTTGTGCGGGACCAAAGGCGCTGGCTAGGCACTTGCCACCGACTGTGCCCCAGTTGAAAGTAATGGCGGAATCGCTCACGCATTTGGATCGACGACTCCGTGAGTCCTTGGAGCGTTGGCTCGATTTGCAGATGAGCGTCCCTGAGGCAGAACTACCGGAGTATGAGAAGGTGCTGGGCCGAGTGGAGGGTATGCTTCTGGCTGCATTGCTGCCGCGTTTTGACGACAAGCCAACGCGACTGGCTGCGGCCATGAACATGAATCGCGCAACGCTGCGCAAGCGTTGTCGTGAATTACTGGGCTACGATTGAGGGCCTTGTCAAAACTTGCTTCCCTCATTAGCTGATCAGGCCGATAGTGCAATGATGTCGATGATGACAAATGTATTGCGTGCACTTGCCGCCGCCTATCTAGCGGTCGCTCTGACGCATTGCGGTCAGCAGGCTGAAACACGCACCGATGTCGAGTTCCCGCCGTCGACTATGTGCGCTGATCCTCATCGTATTTTGGCGGCAAACGTACGTGGACTGCCTCCGCCACCGATTCGTGAGGGTATCGGAGATTCTGCCTTAGTGATCACTACATCCAGTCCAGAGGCCCAGGCATACTTCAATAACGGACTAAATCTTCTCCACGACTTCTGGGAGTTTGAGGCTTATCGGGCCTTTCTTCGTGCGACCCAGTTGGATCCTGACTGCGCCATGGCATACTGGGGCATCGTGATGTGCATGCCCGGGGGCGCGCCAGAGTTTGCGTCGGAACGTCAACATGCGATGGAGCGCTTGGCTCTGCTGGAGCCCAAGGTGACGCCACACGAGAAGGCATACATCGCTGCGTTGCGTCGCTTGGTGACAGACGGCACCGATGTTTTTGCAAACGCCATGGAGGCAATCTATCGAGAATGGCCTGATGACATTGAGGCAGGCGCAATGGCTGCGTATTATTTGAAGTCGGGGTATGACGAGCAGGGGAAACGGCGACCCAATCAGGATAGGGGAATCCGCCTGATAGAGGAATTGCTCAAAAAGTCACCAAACCACACGGGCGCGCTGCATTATGCGATCCACCTCTACGAGTTAGGGCCGGAAGTTGAGTTAGCGATACCTTTGGCAGACAGGATTGCGGCGACGGCTCCTGCGGCTGGGCATATCGTGCACATGCCGGGTCACGTCAGATTTTTCACTGGCGACTACGAAGGCGCACGCGCACAGTTTTTGAAGGCCTACGAAGTGGATGCGGCTTATCTGAAAAAGGAGGGCGTTTCCGTCGCAGATCACAAGAACTTGACCCATAACTTGCATTTCCTTGCGCTTGCGTGTGCGGAGTCAGGAAGAATGAAGGAGGCCATCGAGTGGGCGGCATACCTGCGAACACAAGAAATTGCGACGGCTCGGTTGGGTGGGGAAGGGGCGGCAGTGGTGGCCTATGAAGGGCGATCTTTGGCTGCGAGGATGCTGATCAGGGCAGGGCGGTGGAGCGCCGCAGTGGCGGACTTGGACAAGGAGTTGGAGGGAATGGGTGGAAGCCCCTTGCGCTCCTACTTGGAGTGCCTGCGATCATTCGCCAGTGGGATGGGCGCTCTCGCCCAAGGTGAGTCCGCTGCGACCGCCCTGGGGCAACTTCTCCAACAGTCGGATCGTTTGCAGCGTGCAGTGGGCGAAATGAGAGCATCCACCGAATCCTTTTACGCTGGGCGGGCGAGTTCCGTCGCTTCAGTCATGGCTCAGGTTTTGCGTGCGGCGACGTCTTCATCTCCTGCGGCTGCGCGAATCTTTTTGCAGCGACCACAGGAAGACGACAGTGATCAGGCGCGCCTCGACCCACCCCTGCTACCGATGTCCCTTTTCGAGTTGGAGGGTGCCATTATGCTGCAGCTTGGCGATCTCTCCGCCGCCCGGGAAGCTTACAATGAAGCACTTCGGCAGAGACCGAACTGTGGGTATGCGTGGGCAGGATTAGCTCGAGTGGAGATGGCTGCAGGAGACCTACCTGCTGCGGAAAAAGCCATCAAAAACGCTCGGGCAAGTTGGCCTGGGGGCGACGAGGACTTGGTGAGCACCCTCAAAACACGCTAGCGCTATGGGGCCGTCGAAGCTCCTCACCTTGGTGCCTCGTATCTGCGGTTTTTGTCTGGTCAAGACGCTGCGTGGCGCTTAGAATGGCCTCCATGAAAACAAATCCACTGGCGTTACTTGGCGGAATTTGTGGCTTCGTGTTGGTCGCATCTGCTCCTGTCGTTATCGCGATCCCACAGCAGGTGGGCGCGATTGGCGTCTTGGCTGGGTTGCCCCTCGAGGAATACCTCCGGGAGGATAAGAACTGGGGCGCTGGTGTTTTAGTGCCGGGAGAGACAAACTCAGAGGTCGCTGCCTCTGAAGGGTCGAAACGGTCGGTCACTCAAGTGGAGCGACCGATCTCAGTTCTGGGGCAAATGGCGGAATCTCTGTCTATTTCCCGAGCGGCGGACGGATCACTCCTTCAGGTGGATGTCAGTTATTCGGGAGGCGCAGGGGCTTCTCGGCTTGTCGAGAGACTGCGGCAAACTGCGGCGGCTTGGGCCGGAAAGGATGGCAAAGTCATCGATGGAAGTGTGTTTGCCTATGGACTGAAAGTTTCCGTCGCGCAGGTGAAAGGGTCGCAGACTGTAATGGTTCGTTTCGTTAAGGTTGGTGGATAATTGGATTCCAATTTTCACTCGATGAAACGCTACCCGTGCCTGTTGGCGTGCCTTTGGCTGAGCTCATCGATGTTTGCGTTCGGGCAGATTGAGCCTACGCGTGCAGTTGAGGTTTTGAGGAAGGGATTCACCGATTCGGCTGCGTGGCGGTCGGCGGAATTTGCGAGCCTCTTTCGGCTGGAGGAAGGTGATCGTCAGGCACCTGTGGCTAGGGTTTGGCTAAAGGAAACCTTGCCCCTGCCAGGGTTACGCTACCAGACGATCTCAGCACGTTTGATTGCTGGGAGGATTCATTCAATTAGCATTGTGATCTTCGATGCTGGCGAGTTCTTCGGCTATCATGGATCAAATCTTCCTGGCGGGATTTCGCCTGAGGCTGCAGTTAGTTCCTTCGAGGCCGAGTACATCCGGCGACGTGTGGACTGGGTCAATTTTCTCCAGGATCTCGGCGTAGCGCCGCTGGGGTCAACGCATCCTGGGGAAAAACAGGACTTCCACTGGAGTGCACAGGTCTTTCAGCACGGGAAGATCTATTCACGGCTGAGCTCATTTCCAAAACAGGGGCTGATTCTGGATTTGTTCCCGAATCGGGCATTGGCAGGATCGGTGCTTTGCTCTTCATCTCCTGACGTGCATGGCAGTACGGCAAAAAAGGGGCGGGATTCTGACGATGACTTTGAACGTCGTGTGGTGGTTCGGGAGAATGGCGACCATCGCATTGATGGAATTCCAATGTTGGCGCAGGGGAACCGTGGTTATTGCGGCGTAGCCGTGCTGGCCATGGTTGGCCAATAT
>CAZCAL010000258.1:6279-6702 GCA_964496625.1 uncultured Verrucomicrobiaceae bacterium
ATGGTCAGGTAACGGACTCTGATCCGCGTGAACTGATGCAGAGCATGGCCAATGCTGTAGGTTTGAAGGCGGAACGGGTGGGTGTATTTGATATGCGGCGTGCCATTGCGAGCATCGATCAAGGTCTCCCGGTGATCGTTTTCAGGCGGTGGTCGCAGGAAAGGGATTACATCCACACGTTGCATACGCAGCGGCTGTCGCGTGGTGAAGCCAGCGAGTTGCCTGCATCGGGAATCGAAGACCGCAGATCATGGCCGGGAAAGGATGCGCTGGCTCATGCCTCAATCGTGAATGGCTATCACTCGGGTCGTGGCGAAGTGATTTTAACGGAGAGTTGGGGGCAAGAGGCGCGCAACCGCCGGATGCGCTGGGAGGAACTGGAGGGCACGGCCTACTACGTGATATATTTGACTCGATGAAACC
>CAZCAL010000259.1:0-2694 GCA_964496625.1 uncultured Verrucomicrobiaceae bacterium
AGGCTGCGGATCCTGTAGCACCAATCAGCTATTTCCCATTTGATAAGGCACACAAGGAGGACAAATCCACGCCGGATATGATGAGCGCAGATCGTGTGGGCAAGGGGCGCACAAGTCTGAATTTGGCCGATGGGAAGTTTGGCAAGGCGGTGGCGTTTCGGGGGCTGAAGGATAATCAGATCCTCATTCCTGGGATGGGGGAGTTTTCGCGTGCAGATGGCTTCACCCTTTCGATCTGGGTGAAGAGCCCCCAACCATTTGACCATGTCGTCTTGCTCCATCGGACGAGGGCCGGACTGGATGCAGGGAACAGGGGGTATGAATTGACTCTCGAGCATGGTCGTCTTACTGGAACACTGGCGCACTTTTATCCCGGCAATGCGATCCGCACGACGTGCAAGGAGCCGCTTGCATCTGGGGAGTGGATGCATTTGGCAATGACCTACGATGGCTCGGGCAAGGCTGCGGGTATCGGTCTTTTCGTGAATGGTGTGAGGCAAGAGACGGAGATTATCCGTGATAACCTTTACAAGGACATCGCCTACCGACTTGAGTGGGGCGACTTTGACACTCAGAAAGTAGCGGATGCTGAGATGGCGGAGGCCGTGCAGTTTCAAGTGGGTGGGCGATATCTGGATACCTCCTTTGCGGGTGGCCTGGCCGATGAGTTGAAAGTGTTTGATCGGGAACTCTCCGAACCAGAGATCTGCGAATTGGCTCAGAAGACCGTGAGCCCTGATGATGGGGCGTGGTTCGAGTGGTATGTCAGGGAGATTGATGTGGAGTGCATGGAGGCTGAGAAAAAGCTACACGACGCACGCGTGACTGCGAACCAGTTCACCCTCAATTTGGTTGAGGTGATGGTGATGAAGGAATGGGATGGTCCGAGACGTCCGACGCCCATGCTTGACCGCGGCCAGTTCAGTGCGCCGAAGGAGCTTGTCGGACCTGCGGTGCCGGAGTTTTTGCTGCCATTCCCGCCTGCGGCTGCGAAGAATAGACGCGGCTTGGCGGAATGGCTCACGGATCCCCGGCATCCGCTGACTGGGCGGGTGGAGGTGAATCGAGTCTGGAAGATGTTTTTTGGTAGGGGACTCGTCGCGACGGCAGAAGATTTTGGCATTCAGGGCAGTTTGCCATCACACCCTGAACTGCTGGACTGGTTGACCTGCTGGTTTACTGAGCATGACTGGGATGTGAAGGCGCTGTGTCGTCTGATCGCGTTGTCTGCTACTTATGGGCAAGATTCGTTGCCAGCAGAGAAGGTGTGGATGCAGGAAGATCCAGATAATGTGTGGCTGGCGCACGGTCCCCGGTTTCGGTTGCCGGCAGAGCAGATCCGCGACTCCACGCTTGCGATCAGCGGCTTACTGAAGGAGGAACGTGGCGGTCCCAGCGTGCATCCTTACCAACCGGAGGGCCTCTGGGAAGATGCCGGGACACAGCACTCTTACACCCAAGATCATGGCGATGGTCTCTATCGTCGCAGTCTCTACACCTTCTGGCGCCGGACCTGTCCACCCCCGGTGATGAGCGTCTTTGATGCACCGACGAGAGAGTTTTGCCGAGTCCGCCGAGATACGACACTGACGCCACAGCAAGGTCTGGCGCTGGAAAATGAGACAGGTTTTCTGGAGGCTGGAAGAGTTTTTGCTGAGAATCTAGTGCGGCAGCATCCTGGCGCGGAAAAGGCGACTGTAAGGCTCGATCAGCTCTTCCGCATGATGACGGGGGTTTTGCCAACGACGGAGCAGCGCCAGTCACTGCTCCGGCTGGCCGCCGACGCACGGACGTATTACAGCGCTCATCGCGACGATGCGGTGAAGCTGATCACGGTCGGAGAGCATCCCGTTGATGCCTCGCTTGATCCAGTGGAGGTGGCTGGGATGATGCTGATCAATCGGGCCATGACGAGTTACGATGCCTTTCTGTGCAGCTACTGAATTAGCAGAACTATGAACACGTTTGCATCTCCTTCATCGGCGAATTTAGATAACCTGCGGACCTTGCCTTTTGCAGAACTCACCCGTCGGCAAATGCTCCACCGCACGGCGGGTGGACTGGGTGCTGTTGCGCTTGCATCTCTGCTGAACCCGCGCGCACAAGGTGCCAGTTTTGGCGCTGGACGTGCGGACCTTCCCCACTTTGCGGCGAAGGCCAAGAGAGTGATCTTTTTGTGCATGAGCGGCGGGATGTCGCAGTTTGAATCCTTTGATTACAAGCCACTGCTGAAGGAGAAGGCCCACGAGAACCTGCCGCAGTCTGTTTTCAAGGGACGCAAGCCACTGGGGATGTCCAAAAATCAGGCGAGCTTTGAGTTGGTGGGCTCGCCCTACGAGTTCAGTCAGCGGGGGAAGAGTGGCGCATGGATCAGTGATCAATTTTCCCATTTGGCGGAGCAGGCGGATCGCATCTGCTTTCTGAAGGGAATGGTGACCGACGCCGTAAATCATGATCCAGCGATGACCTTCCTGCACACCGGAGCTGCGCTGCCGGGTAGGCCTAGCATGGGGGCATGGATTAGCTATGGCCTGGGGGCAGAGACTGAAAATCTTCCGGCCTTCATCGTCTTGGTCACTCGCAAACAAGTGGATCAGCCGCTCTCGACGCGCCTGTGGGACAGTGGGTTTCTACCATCGCAATACCAGGGGACACAGTTTCGTGCGGCAAAAGATCCTGTGCTCTATCTCAATA
>CAZCAL010000259.1:2704-5118 GCA_964496625.1 uncultured Verrucomicrobiaceae bacterium
GGCTTGCCGCCGGAGTTGCATCGTCGCATGTTGGATAGCCTGCGGGAGCTTCATGAAGACGACCTTCAGCGTCGTGGTGAGGCGGAGATCACGGCTCGTATCTCCCAGTATGAAATGGCCTTTCGGATGCAGTCCGCGGTGCCGGATGTCACGGACGTTACAAAGGAAAAGGACGTGACCTTGGATCTTTACGGGCCAGATGCACGCAAGCCAGGAAGCTTTGCCCACAACTGCCTACTGGCGCGGCGACTTGTCGAGCGCGGAGTGCGGTTTGTGCAGCTTTATCATCCAGGTTGGGATCATCATTCCAACTTGTCTGGACAATACGGGGGCATTGCCAAGCAGGTGGACCAACCTGCGGCTGCTCTCTTGCAGGATCTTCATGAAAGGGGATTGTTGGATGACACCCTGGTGATCATGGGCAGCGAGTTCGGGCGCACCTGTTACTCCCAGGGCTCCATTTCAAAGACTGGCACTTACGGTCGCGAACACCACCGTGATGCATTTACCCTGTGGATGGCTGGTGGTGGGGTGAAGCCAGGAATAACCCACGGCGAGACAGACGAGTTCGGGTTCAACGTCGTTGATGGGCGGGTGCATGTGAACGACTTCCATGCCACGCTGATGCATTTGCTCGGCATTGATCATTTGCGATTCACCTATCGATTCCAAGGGCGTGACTACCGATTGACTGATTTGGCGGGCGAAGTGGTGAAGGAAGTCCTGACTTGATTGGGAAATCTGGGCATTTTGGCGTTGATGACACCCTTCACTTGTGTCATCACTGGGACTCATGAAAACCATTCTGGCCCTCGTCTCCGCCCTGATCGTATGCGTTTCTTTTGCCAATGGCGCAGAAGCACTGAACCAGACTTGCCCCGTCTCCGGCAAGCCGGTGAATCCTGCAATCAAGAGCATCTACTCCAAGAGTGCGGATCTTTGCTGCACGAAGTGCAAGGCGAAGTTTGATGCGGCACCCAAGCAGTGGCTCAGTGCACTCCTCACCACCCATCGTGGTCAGTGCCCACTCAGCAAAAAGTCATCCGCCGGTGTGACCGTGACCTACACGCGCGAAGTCGCCTTCGCTGATGCAGCCTCCAAGGCCCAGTTTGACGCGGCTCCAGACAAGTTCATCAAAGACGTCCGCTAACCTGCGGTACGCTCAAGCCATTCACTGATCGCTGCAATCACTTCACTGCGTTGGTCTGCGGTCATTTCACCGTAGATCGGTAGGCTGATCACCTCTGCGGCCATCTGATGGGAGACCTCGCAACCCTGGCGGGATGAAGGAGGAAGATTGGCGAAGCAAGGCTGCTGATCGAGCGTCAGAGGATAGTAGATCTCGCAACCAATGCTCTTGCTGGCGAGGTAATCGCGAAGCGCATCGCGCTTGCCCTCGCCAAGCACGCGCAGGGTGAATTGGTTCCAAATATGCTCGTTGTGGTCGTAGGCGACTGGAAGGACGATGCGCGCATTTTGTTCGGCCAGCGCTGCGGACTGGGTGGCTGCGCACTTGCAGTGGCTGGGATCTGCTTGCACGACGCCTGGTAAGACGCTGAGTGCTTCAATGTAGGCCTTGGCATTGGCTTGACGTTGCTGCGTATAGTCGGCGTAGTGCGGCAATTTTACCTGAAGCAGTGCTGCCTGGAGGGTGTCCATGCGGAAGTTCGCGCCGATGTGATGGTGGTAATACTTTGGCTGGGAACCATGCACTCGAAGAATGCGGGCGCGTTCTGCAAGGGCGTCATCGTTGGTGACAAGCATGCCGCCATCGCCGAAACCGCCGAGATTCTTGCTGGGAAAGAAGCTGTAGCAACCGAAGTCGCCCATCGAGCCGCAGGCGCGCCCGTGATAGCGTGAACCAATGGCTTGGGCGGCATCTTCGATAATGAAAAGGCCGTGAGCCTTTGCCAATTCAAGGATGGGGTCCATATCAGCACTTTGTCCAAACAAATGAACCGGGATGATGGCCTTCGTCTTCGACGTGATCTTCCGTTCGGCGTCGGCGATATCGAGATTGAAGCACACCGGACAGATGTCCGCGAAAACAGGCTGGGCACCGACGCGGGAGACGGCACCTGCGGTGGCAAAAAAGGTGAAAGCTGGGCAGATGACCTCGTCGCCAGGGCCAATATCTAGCGCCATCAGTGCCAAGAGCAGTGCGTCAGTGCCGGACGAAACGGAAATCCCGTGTTTTGCATCCACCATCGCCGCAATGTCTCGCTCAAAAATACCAATCTCTGGCCCCATGATGAACCTTCCAGATTGTAACACGAGGGTGAAGGCTGCCTGGAGTTCAGATTCGAGCGGGAGATTCTGGGCGTTTACGTCGAGAAGTGGAACGGACATTTTGAGTGATCAGTGGAAAGGTAAAGAGAAGGGGATCTGCGCGCTGAGCGTTTACTACTTCTTAA
>CAZCAL010000259.1:5128-6699 GCA_964496625.1 uncultured Verrucomicrobiaceae bacterium
CGGCGTTGACATAGATGGTCATGGACTTGAAGTGCTTTACAAACAGACCTGCATCAATCATGTCATCCTTCAGCCAGCGGCCTTTGTTGTCGAGATCGTGCAGGGCCGTATTGACCTTTTCTGCGGCACCTTTGGCGAGGCTGGTCCACTTGCGGGGCTCGGTGGGACCTGCACGCTTTTTGAGGATGGCATCGCGGCCAGCGGCTAGCTCTTCGAGAAATTCGTCGAGGTCCTCTTGGAAGTCCGTATCCGTCTTGAACCCGTAGTGGGTCGGCAGATCGCTATCGTCAAACGTGACTTCGTAAGTCTCGCGTTTGCAGTAGAGTGGTTTGTTGGTGTTGAGTTCATAAAAGCGTGCCCAACGACCGTCAGGGAGTTTGCTGCGCTTAAACCACTCCATCGCTGGCTTTACAGGGGCTAAATAGCTTTCATCGCCAGTGGCAAGCCACAGTTCCTCTAGGGCCTTGAGGGCACCAAAGCTCTCGACGGAGCTGATGCCGGGTGGTTCAAACTTGCGAGCCCAGACCGGTTGCATTTCGCGGTTGTATTGTTGTGCCCAAACCGGTTGAGGCTCTGCGAAACGCGCGCTGAGGAGGAATTGGCCGAGCTTCTTCGCCGCCTCCATGTAACGAGGGTCGGTTTCTAGTTCATGAGCCCGGATGAGGACCTTCATCACCCAAAGAAGATTGCCATCATTCAAAGTGTAAAATCCGGTGTAGTCCACCGCTGGCCAGACAGGCGGCCAATCGGCAGGCATCTCGGCGGGCTTGATGGGCGCGTTGGGATCTGCGGGTCCACGATAGTGCTGAGGCCACCCGCCATTGGGTGATTGCGCTGCTAAGAGCCCATCGAGCCCAAACTTGAGCGCCGCTTTGAGCTGAACATCATCTTTACAGGCTTCGCTATGTGCTAGTTCCAGAAGGAAGAGGAAAGCAGACTGCGATTTTTGATCGTCCAGCGTCGAATCGCCATGGCGTTTGCCGGGGTCTGTGTCACCAGCTTCAATGTCGCGCCGGAAGTGGTGTTGGCCGGAGGAACGAGGATCGAAATCGAAGTCGCTACCCCATCCACCGGTAGCCATTTGGCACCAGAGCAGCGCCCCAGCGGCTTCTTTGGCTGCCTGGAGGTAAAGTTTGTCCTGCGTGGCATTGTATGCGTTGAGGAAGGCCAATCCCATGGCTGGTGTGCCTGGAGGCTGGATCATGATCAGCGATGGGGAGGAGCGATCCTCCCCCTTCGCGATGCTCAGATCCTGAGGCCACTTCCATGCATAGCCTCCGGCGAAAGAAACGTGGGTTCGATAAAACATCGCTGCTTTTTTCATTGCAGCGGTGACAGTATCGATGGCGGGATATTTCTTTGGCTCAGGTTTGGGTTTCGCTGGCGTTGGCGTTTGTGATTGCGCCGCACTAACGATGAGGACGATGGCCAAAAGAATGCGTTTCATAGTTACATCCGCTCTGTGGTTTGAATTCCGAGGAGATTGAGTCCCTGCTTCAGCACACGGGAAGTCGCCTGACAAAGGGTAAGCCGCGTATCGCGAGTGATCCCGCTGGAGTTGAGCACGTGGC
>CAZCAL010000260.1:0-5946 GCA_964496625.1 uncultured Verrucomicrobiaceae bacterium
GGTTCCGGCGGGGTCCAGACGGCGGGATTGCTACTGGGTTCCAGGTCGGTGGCTCCAAATTCGGGCACGGGAAATTCTGCGGTGCCGTCTGAGCGCAGGTGGCGCGGACGACTTTCACCGGTGAGATTTTGTTCGCGGATCTTCTCCTGCAATTCCATGAGGCCATGCAGCAGCGCCTCTGGACGCGGTGGGCAGCCGGGGATGTGGACATCGACGGGGATGTAACGATCAATGCCTTTCAATACATTGTAACCTTGCTTGAAGGGACCGCCGGAGATGGCGCACGCGCCCATGGCGATCACGTATTTGGGCTCAGGCATTTGGTTGTAGAGTCGCACCACTTGCGGTGCCATTTTTTTCGTCACCGTGCCGGAGACAATCATAAGATCGGCTTGTCGGGGAGAGGGGCGAAAGACCTCTGATCCAAATCTTGCAATATCGAAGCGCGACATCGAGGCGGCGATCATCTCGATGGCACAGCAGGCTAGGCCAAATTGCAGTGGCCACACGGAGTTACTTCGCCCCCAGTTGTAGAGGTCCTCCAGCGTCGTCAGCAGTACGCCATTGCGGCGTAAGTCTTGGATGGTTTTATTGTCTGCCTCAGTCATTTCCATTCCAGGAAGCCCCTCCCCCAGGCCCACACAAGTCCCTCTGCAATGAGCAGCACAAACACCAGCATCGCGACGATGGCACCCACCGGCAGTGCTGCGTACGCTGCTGCAAACGGGATCAGAAAGACAGCCTCCACATCCACGATGAGAAAGACGATGGCATAGAGGTAGTAGTGCACTTTGATCTGCACCCACGAGTCTCCTTTTGACTCGAGACCGCACTCATAAACGGCATTCTTTTCTTTGCCGGGTTTCTGCGGGGAAAAGCAAGTGAACCAGAGTCGCGCCAGCGCCAAGGGGACCAGTGGAAATACAATCGCCACCGCCCCAAACACAACCAAGAACCAATAAGAGGATGGATTGTCCATGGTGCTAAAGAGAACGGATATACATTAGGCCGTGGATGCCGATAATTGCCAGCCGAAATTTGTGCTTTTGTGGGCACAGGTGGTTCGGTGTGATGGCGCGCATCACTCGCGGGTGATGAACTCATCCAAGTTCAAGACGATGCGAGTCAGCGCTGTCCAAGCTGCATGCTCGGTGGGCGAGGCATCCTTTGGTAAGGCATTCCCATTCATCGCTTTGATCTCTGCTTGGGGCGCGGATTGGTAGTATCTGCGTGACTCAAGAAGTAGCGACTCCATGGTGGCTAGCTCGTTCCTCTGCGGTGGGCGGGAAACGCAGCGGCGGATCGCAGCAGACAATTTCGCTTCATCTGTCCGCAGTGTCGGGTCTGAAATCAAGCCCGCAGCGAGCGCCTGCGCGGCTTCGGTGAATGCTTCTGCGTTGAGTGTGGTGAGAGCCTGCAAAGGTGTGTTCGATACAGTGCGTCGGACATTGGTCAGGTTGGCATCCGGGCAGTCAAAGGTCATCAACTCTGGATGCGGCGCGGTGCGTTTGAAGAAGGTGTACATCCCGCGCCGATAGCGATCTTCTCCAACGCTGGTTTTCCAGGAAAAGTTCCCTGCGTAGCTCAGTGCCGCCACATCACTCGGCATCGGCGGGAAGACGCTTGGGCCGCCGATCTTTGGTGAGAGCAGTCCACTTGCGGCGAGGTAGAGATCTCGAACAATCTCACCTTCCACCCGCAGCCGATTCTGCCGCCAGAGGAGCAGGTTTCTCGGATCAATGTTTTCGATGAGTGCGAGTTCATTGGGACTCCGTTGCCCGCCCAGTGAGGTGGTGGGGACGCTGGACTGCCGGTAGGTGGCGGAGGTCATGATTAGTCGCAGTAGGCTTTTACGACTCCACCCGTCTTGGACAAAACGCGCGGCGAGCCAGTCAAGCATTTCTGGATGAGTCGGAGCCGCACCGCGCACCCCAAAGTCCGCTGTGGTGGTCACGAGACCTTCGCCAAAAAGATGCGTCCAGATCTGGTTGACGGTGACGCGAGGTGTCAGCGGATTCTCCTTGCTGACGAGCCAGCGAGCGAGATCGAGACGCGACGCCTTTCCGTCGCCTACCTTCAGGGCGGGCAGGGTGCCAAACGTTGCAGGTACGACCTCCTCAGCAGGTTGCAGAAAATCACCGCGATGGAGGACATGAGTGGTTCGTGGATCCTTTGCTCGTTCGGCAATCACTCGCACGTCCATCAGGGGTGCTTTAGGTAATTTTGCTTCCGCTTCGTTGAGCGCTGCCTGCGCGTCACGAACATCAGGGTCGATCTTTTCCATCCACTCATAGAGGGCCTGGATGACGACGGGGTTGCGGCGCTTCGGCTCTTCGTTCAGGATCTTTAATACTGCACCAGGGGCGATGCTGCTCTCCACTTCCTGTGTGGCGGCCAGTACTCTGAATCGCCCAATGGTGTGGTTGCCTCCGCTCTTTGCGTAAAGTTGATCGAGTCTTAGTTCAAGCTTGCTGCCCGGCGCTGCATTGAGCGGTTCTGAAAGTTGCAGGGTGAGAATATGGCGCTGCCCTGTCTTCCCTCCAACGGCCCAACCTGTGGACGGCTTGTTATCGAGCGTGCCATCTGCCTTAAAGTCCTTTTGCTCATAGTCCGCCGTGGCGGTGTGGAGCACGATTCCGGTGCTGGGGCCATTGGCTGGCACTAGCCGGGATTGAATTTCGTTGAGCACAAAATTACCTCCACTGCTGCGTCCCGGCCCATTTTTTGGCAGGCTCTTGTCAGGAAGCACCTCAAGCTGAAGCGCTGAGACCGGTGTGGTGGGCAGTTCGATGGTGACGGTGTAGGTGTCTTGGGCCAGCTGTTTGCCACCCACGATCACCGAGCCATCGCCCTGGACTGCAAAGGTGGTGGCCCCTTTGCTCGTAGTGCTGATGATCTTTAGTGGTGTAAATTGCTGCGTAGCTTTCGCACTGCGTGCGGCTGCTAACCTTGCTTGGATGCCCTTCTCCCATTCCGGTAGTTTCACGGGTAGGCTGCTCTTGGCCTCGTCCAACTTTTTGCGCAGCGGTATCAGCGCCCGCGCTGCGGTGCCATTGATCTTTTCATACGCCGCCCACTCTGCGGGGGATGTGGGTGCTTGCCGAACGACTTCATCGCCGTTGTTGAAGAAGGAAAAGAGCTGGTAGTACTCCTTTTGCGAGATCTGATCATACTTGTGAGTGTGACAACGGGCGCAGCCCACGGTAAGGCCCAGCCAGACGGTGCCGAGCGTCTCCGTGCGGTCCATGCATGCTTCGATGCGGAACTGCTCCTGATCGGTGCCGCCCTCCGTATTCGTCAGCGTTTGGCGATTGAATGCGGTAGCGACGATTTGCTCCGCGGTTGCATTCGGTAAAAGATCGCCAGCGAGTTGCTCGATCGTGAATTGATCAAAGGGCATGTCGTCATTGATGGCGTGGATGACCCAGTCGCGGAATCGCCAAGCATCAGGCCGCGGGCGATCCTTTTCATAACCATCACTGTCCGCATAGCGCGCCATGTCGAGCCAGTGCCGCCCCCAGCGCTCGCCAAAGTGCTCGCTCGTCATTGCCTCATCGAGCATCTTTCCATAAGCCTGTGGTGAACCGTCAGCAATGAAGGCATCGACCTGCTCGACCGTTGGAGGCAGTCCCAGCAGATCCAAATACACCCTGCGAATCAGCGTTGCACGACTCGCCTCTGGGGCAGGGGATAACCCACTTGCCTCGAGCTTCGCGATGACAAACTGATCAATCTCATTGCGGATCGCCGCGGTGTTTTTGACTGCCGGTAGCTGCGGATGTCCGAGCGGTCGATAGGCCCAGTGTGCCTGAAACTCCGCGCCTTCAGTGATCCATCGCCGCAGCGTCTCGATCTCTCCAGGCTTCATCGGCTTTTTCTCCTTCGGTGGCATCCTGTCGTCCTGGTCGCCTGTGGTGAGCCTCTCCATCACGGCGCTCTTCCCTGGTTGACCCGGAATGATGGCATGAGCACCGCTCTTCAAGGCCTTCATCGCAGCCTCGCGACTGGTCAAAACAAGCCCACCCTTGGCATCGTCCGGGCCATGACACTCTAGGCAGTGCTCCGCAAAGATCGGCTGCACTTGCCTCGCAAAGTCCACCTTTTCCTCGGCGGAGGTGTTTAGCGCAGCGCAGGTCACGGCCAGAGCGGCGGCGAGGCAATGGAAAAACCGACTTGTGTTCATCAGAGAAACCAACGGGCTGCGGAGTTGAACTGTTGCTCGGGTACTGGAGGCGACGAAAAAAACGCACTCAGCGAAAATAGATCTCGACTCACAAGCAACCCAAAGGAGGTCAAGATTGACGATGGTGGGGTGATTTTTCGTGGGAAGCAGTGGCAAAGATGGCGAAACCCGAATTGAGGTTTTTGGGGGCTTGGGCGCAGTGCTGCAAGGAGGCCAGCGTGCGCAGGAGCACCACTTCGGCAAACTTCGAGTGGAGCACCTTTTTGGGGTTGGAGTGGTTGTTGGAGAATCAGCTTGATCCTCGTCCGTTTTCTCTGCGGGATGTCAGTGCCTTAGAAGAGAAAGATGAAAACGAAATAAGCACTCCCGGTCAACTTTAATTTGCCTGTCATCTTCCCCCATCTGCTCTCATCTGCTCTTGGGGCATCGCTGTGAGATGGACCAGATTTTACCCTTTTCACAAAGCACATAGCAGCCTGTCAAAAGCTTGTCCGGCAGGATGGTGGTGACGTTTGAAAAGAGAAGTGGAGCCATAAAAATCACATCAAGGAGCCATGCCGACCATGAGGGACGGCATGCTCACTTCGGCGAACTTGCACCCAAGGCCTGCCGATAGAAAGCCCAGTTGTCATCACCGAGGGCGTTGAGCACGAGATTCGGGTTGTGCGGGATGTCGGGGAGTTGGCGGTAGGTGTGCGGTATCTTCAGCGCGTCGAGATGCTGCTTGAACTCACGGTTGAAGGGGAGGGTCTCATCGCGGTCTCCGATGATCTGGCGGATGACGAGGTCGGAGCGGAGCTTTTCGGCGTTTTGCTCGGCAAGGTGCCAGGGGCTCTGCGCACGGTAGTAGCCCATATCGCCTCCATACACAGTGCTTAGAACTTGATCGCGACCGCGAGGACCGGCACGCGGAGCTTCGTTAAAGTCCGGCTGCAAAGGTCCGGCACCGAGCAGTGACACGGCGGCGAAGAGGTGCGGATGTTTGAAGCCCAGCCGTGCTGCTCCGTAGCCGCCCATGCTGAAGCCTTCGATAATGCGGCCTTCACGTTTCGGCAGTGTGCGGAAGCTGCGGTCGATGTGCGGAATAAGATCCTTGATGAGCACCGTCTCCAGCTTCACCGAGTCGTCCTTCCAATCACACCACATGCCCATCGGCAGCCCGTTGGGGAAGACGATGATCATGGGCGGCGTCTTGCCGCTTCGCATGGCCTCTCCATAACGCTGGACCACCTGTGAAGCCGAGGCAGGAGAGCTGCCTCCACTACCATGCAGCCAGTAGAGCACCGGAAAGCGCGCTTCTCCATCTGTGTCGTAGCTTTCAGGAGTAAAGACGTAGCAGCTCATGGATTCACTCATAGCTTTACTGTCAAAAAGCACACGCTCAAGACGTGGTGTATCCGCCGCTGAAAGCACCCAGTCGTGTTTTTGCTGAGCGCAGGCCACAGATGGCAGGAGCAAGGCCAAGGCGAAGACAATGAAATGCATAGACGCAGTAAAACTGGCCACCCCGACTATGGTTGCGGGCTCCATAAGTATCTTTTCAGGCGAGGCAGCGCTCACTTGAATAGCACAACGGTGTCCAAAGATGCCGGAAGTTTTTTGGTTTAGACGACGGTGACCTAGCCCCTGAGGCGGGCGTAGCGAAGTCTGTTTGGCGCGCCTGGATAGCTGGTTGAGGATGGGGGGAACGATGCGCTGCGTGCCCCTAAAAATGCCGTTCTGAGGCATTTTGCGCTTGCTTTTTGAGGTCCTTAAGGTTGGGC
>CAZCAL010000260.1:5956-6697 GCA_964496625.1 uncultured Verrucomicrobiaceae bacterium
GACTATTATAGACATATCCTCGCCCGTCTTCTCCCAGCTCATCGCTCCTATTCTGCCTCTGATTGACGACTTTGAAAGCTCTCGCAGATGCCCCGAACTCTCCGATTCCTGCTGGCTAGCTTTGGGTTTGGCCCGTTGTCTGGAGACCCATAGTTCAGGCCGTGCTTTTTTGCAAACTCTCGCCTCCCATGCTCCTGAGCTCTGCCCGGACAATGCGCACTTCTTCGAGACGCTCAAAAGCCACAGGCGCCTCCGCCTGAATCGCGAACTCAACGGTAAGCTTTGTGCGCTGGCCCAGCGCATCCTGCCAGACCGTCTGGTGGCTTTTGAGTGCCTATGCGGGAGACGGTCACGACATCCAACACGCCTGTCATGATCCGCGCGATGCGAAAAGCGGCGCAGCTCTGGCCGTGAGCCACCTCTACACTCGCAACCTGCGCACTGGCACCTTGAGGCAACTGACGGTGGCCGACCAACTCCAGCGCAAAAAGGAGCACGACATGCGCGCTTTGAAGCGGACGGAAATCGACGCTCTGCGTCATGGAGCGCGCAAGGGGCGTAAGGTCTTGATGATCTGGGATCGCGCAGGCATTGACTTCCACCAGTGGTTCCAATGGAAGCAAGGCAGTGGCCTCTACATGCTCTCGCGCTGCAAGGAGAACATGGAGTTCATGGTCGTGGGCACCTTGCCTTATGACCAGCACGATCCGATCAACGCTGGGGTGCTAGCCGATGAATGGG
>CAZCAL010000261.1:0-6679 GCA_964496625.1 uncultured Verrucomicrobiaceae bacterium
ACTCGCCGTGATTTCCTGGCCACCAGTTCGAGTGGCCTCGGAGGGATTGCTCTGGCTTCGTTGCTTCAGCAGGATGGGCTGCTCGGCAGCGATGTCGATCCCCTCGCCGCCCGCAAGCCCCACTTTGCGCCGACTGCAGAGCGCTGCATTTTCATCTTCCTCGAAGGTGGTCCATCGCAGATGGATCTCTTTGACCCCAAGCCACTGCTAAACAAATACGACGGCCAGCCACTGCCTGACTCCATCGTGGGCGATGCTAAATTTGCCTTCCTCCAAAAAGACACCGCCACCGTGATGGGCACAAAGCGGGTCTTCAAAAAGCACGGGCAATGCGGCATGGAGATCAGCGATCTTCTGCCACACATCTCCACCTGTGCGGACGACATCGCCTTGATTCGATCCATGCACACCACGCAGTTCAATCACCTGCCTGGACAACTCATGCTCAACTGCGGCGCTGCCTTGCTTGGCCGACCGAGCGTGGGGTCGTGGGTGACGTATGGTCTCGGCAATGCCTCACAGGAACTGCCCTCGTATGTCGTGATGGTCAGCAAAGGACGGGGCCTGCCGGGCGGTAGCTCAACTTGGTCCAGCGGCTTTTTGCCTTCGTCCTACGGCGGCGTGATGTTTCGCAATGGTGCCTCACCCGTCTTGAACCTGAACAACCCTGACGGATTCACCCAGGACATGCAGGCAGCGAGCATCAGCGCACTGAATGATCTGAATCGCCTCCAGCATAAGCACATCGGTGATCCCGAAATTGCTGCGCGCATCAACAGCTACGAACTGGCCTTTCGCATGCAGAGCGCCGCGCCTGAACTCGTCGATCTCAGCGGCGAATCCCAGGCTACCTTGGATGCTTACGGACTCAATCGCACCGAGCCACCGATCAAGAGCAACCTGGGTGGGATCGGGAATTTCCAGACCTTCTCCCGTCACTGCCTGAACGCACGGCGGATGGTGGAGCGAGGGGTGCGCTTTGTGAACATCATCCACGCGTCCTGGGATCACCACTCCAACCTCGACCCGCAATTGGCCCACAACTGCCAGATGGTGGATCAACCCATTGCCGCCCTCCTGAAGGATCTAAAGCAGCGCGGTCTGCTGGACACCACCCTCGTCGTTTGGGGCAGCGAATTTGGCAGGACCGCCCTTGGCGAAAACCGCCCAGGGAACAAATCTATTACCGGCAGGGACCATCACCCCAATGCATTCAGTCTGTGGATGGCTGGCGGTGGGATCAAAGGGGGGCAGGTCCATGGCGAGACGGACGACTTCGCCTGGCATGTGGCCCGCGACCCAGTTTCGATGCACGACTTTCACGCCACCATTTTGCACCTCTTTGGCATGGATCACACCAAATTGACCTACCGCTTCCAGGGGCTCGATTTCAGGCTGACGGGCGTGAATCCAGCGAAGGTGGTGAAGGGCCTTTTGGCCTAAGCCCGGCAGGAGGAACTCCAATTGGCCCCAAAGACGGCTTTTCCGTCTCGGGCAGACTTTGACAGTTCGGCAGTCCTCTCCGATAGTCGCGCTCCCCTTTCACTTTTCACTTCCCATCCCAATTTTCCATGTGCGGCATCTACGGTTTTGCAGGTTTTCATGATGAACGTCTTCTCGATAAGATGGGCCGCCGCATGATTCACCGAGGGCCCGATGGCGAAGGCTTTTACGATGCGCCAGAGGGTGCCCCCTTCCACATGGGGATGCGACGCCTGAGCATCATCGATCTCGGCACCGGGTGGCAGCCGATCTTTAACGAAGACCACAGCATCGCGATTTGCTACAACGGAGAGACCTACAACTACGTCGAACTCCGCGAAGAACTGGTCGCCAAAGGACATCACTTCCGCACTCACAGCGACACGGAGTGCCTCGTCCACGGATACGAAGAATGGGGCATCGAAGGCCTGTTAAAGCGCATGAATGGCATGTTTGCCTTCTGCATTTACGACAGCAGGAAGCGCGAGTTTTTCATCGCCCGCGATCGTTGCGGGCAAAAGCCACTCTACTACTACCATCAGCAGGGCAAGTTTGTCTTCGCCAGCGAAGTGAAGAGCATTCTGGAGTGCGACTACGTCGGCACCGAACCAAATATTGGCTCCATTGACGCCTTCCTGACTCTGCGGAACGTCCCAGAGCCAGCGACGATGTTTGCAAACATCACGATACTGCCCGTCAGCCACTACCTGCATTTTAAGCTGGCCGATATGAGCGCCACCGTGCGGCGCTACTGGGAAGTGCCGCTGCTGGATGCGCGCACTGCTACCTACAAGAGCGATGAGGCATTCTTCACTGAATTCGAAGAACTCTTCCATGACAGCGTGCGACTCTGCATGCGCAGCGATGTGCCCGTCGGGGCCTACCTCAGCGCAGGCGTTGATTCATCGCTGACGGTGGCTGCCATGACGCGGCACTCCTCGAACATCAATACCTACTCGGTGGGCTTTGACTCGCCCGTCGATGAGACCCCTGCCGCACGGGAGACAGCAAAATTTCTCGGCACTAATCACCACGAGATCATCTGCCAACCGGAGGACTTCGACCTCCTTCCAAAGATCGTCTATCACATGGACCGACCTGTTGGCGACGCCCTATTGATTGCCTTCTACAAATTGGCAGAGGGAGCCAGCAAGGACTTGAAGGTGGTGCTGGGAGGCGAAGGTGCTGACGAAGCATACGCAGGCTACTCCTTCCACAAGGTCATCTGCCAAGTCCAAAAGATGCGCGGGCTGGTGCCAGGAGCCACCCAGATGGGTGCACTTGCCATGCAATGGCTTCCCCACGGGCTGCTGAACAAGTTCTTCACCTTCCCCGCAGACCTAGGCAGCCAAGGCAAAAAGCGCGTTGTCAATTTCCTCCAACACTACACACGCCGAGACTTGAACCACAATGTCAATGCCCTGCGCACCCTCTGGAGCCAGGACGAGCGGCGCGACATCTACAGCGCGAACCTGAAAGGCCAAGCCAATGAATCGTGGATGAATGTTGAGCGTGACCAAGACAAGAACGCCCCCTTCCTCGACCGCTTACTGAAGCTGCAATATGACGAGTGGCTGCAAGACTGGGCGCTGATCCGCCAAGATAAAAACACCATGGCGCACAGCCTGGAGTATCGCCTGCCATTCCTCGATCACCGCCTCATCGAGCATGCCTTCACGATGCCAGCACATCTGAAGATCCAAAAAGGCACGGACAAATACATCGAGCGCCGCCTCGCCGACAAGGTCTTCCCCAAGCACATCGCTCGACGCGCCAAGATCCCATTCTACCTCCCGGTCGAATACTTCCTCGACAAGCCACAATTCAAGAATCTCGTCGCGGACACCCTCAACGAATCAGCCGTCAAGAAGCGTGGTTACTTCGATCCGAAGAAGGTGAACGAGCTGCTGGAAAAAATGCGCAGCACTCGCGAGTTTGTCTTCTGCAAGCAGGTCGTCTCCCTCGTGATCTTAGAACTCTGGCACCGCGTCTTCATCGATAAAGAGATCCGATTCTGAGTTACTGCCTCACGAACATCATCTGCGCCTCTGGAACCTGAAGCTCAATCCGATTCCCATAGGCAAAGGTGGGCGTCCATGGAAGGAGAAGTTCCAGCACATCTGGAGCCTGAAAGTGTTCAGGCTTCGTTTCTGGGTGAGGGTAATAGACGAATCCCTCCACCGCTTCCGCAGCATCCAGGACGACTCTGACATCGCAAAAAGAGAAATCCTCAGGCGGCTCTACGGGATGCCATTTCACATCACGAAACTGATGACGCGGCGCGCCCAGGCGGTACGCGAGTGGCGCGACACTCACGTTCAGCGTGCCTAAATAGAAGTGGCTCAAGTCCAGACCCAACGCCTTGAACAAGGGTAACTGCATCTTCAGTGTGCCCCCCGGGAATCTTGGATTTCCGTTCAGACCGGAGGCCACTCGGTGCCCTTGAACAATGATGGCAGGGATCTGCTGCATTTTCTGGAAGCAGACTGCACAGTGGTGCAAAAGTCAAACAGCCTCGCTGAACGAATCCAGCGAGGCTGCAACAGATGATCTTTGAAGCTGATTAATGGCCCAAAGCGCCAGCGACATTGCCGACGATGTCTTTGCCTGGACGCAGAGTTTTGGAACCAGGTTTCCAATTGGCAGGACAAGCTTCGCTAGGGTTCGCCATGAGGTGAACGTTTGCTTCCATCTTCCGCACCAACTCAGAAGCATTGCGCCCGACGTTGTAGAAGTTGACCTCGGAGGTGACAAGCTTCCCTTCAGGATTAATGATGAAGGTCCCGCGCAAAGCCAAACCAGACGCAGAATCATAGACCCCAAAGAGGCGACTGACCGTCCCGGTAGGATCTGCCGCGAGGGTGTACTTGACGTTCTTCATCAGACCTTCCGTATTCCGCCACACCATGTGGGCGAATTTGGTGTCTGTGGACACGGCGACGACCGTGGCGCCAAGTTCTTCTAACTTCTCGTGTTGGTCCGCGAGATCGGCCAGTTCAGTGGGGCACACGAAGGTAAAGTCCGCCGGATAGAACACCAGAACGGTCCACTTCCCGGCGCGCTTGATATCGGCCAGCGACACCTTACCGAAATCGGCATGAGTGGGTTCATAAGTTTCCATTTCAAAGTCAGGCACATTGGCACCGACGGACACAGTGATGGGAGTAGCTTCCATGTTTAACGAATAAGTTTGTGAGGGGGGATTCACGCCGGGCCCAGCCCAGCATGGGGCGACATCTTGGGGGCGAACTGTCGCGGGTCAATTCAATTTCGCACTTTGCACCACTCAGGCAAAGATACCGTCCGGCCAGGGGTAACTACCCGGTTTCACCCAGAGCAGCGGCGCCTCGCACCCGATGACACGCAAGCCACCAACTCCGACGAGGCCCTCTGGCAAAACTTCGAATCCACGCCACCCGCAGCGCTGCATCAGCGCCAGCGCCGTCGCGCCACCCTCGATTGCCAGACGCAAATTGGGAATCTCGCGGGCAACCGCAGCAGCAGCAGCCACCAGCGATTCCGTCAGAATGGTGGTAGATCGCTCTATCGCAGGGGTTCCGATGGCGAGCATCAATCTTTGATGCACCACCAATTGACCACGCAGCCTCTCAATCCACGCGTCATTGAGAGCTTCGCCATAGAATTCTTCAGGCAGCACTTCAACCTCAAATCCTTGGGCTCTCATTTCGTCAGCTCGGCCCGAATTCCAGCCAGCGTAGCTCCCACAAATAAGGAGAGTCCTTTCAATCGACTGCCTCTGCGGAGAGACTTCCTCGCCACCCAGTAGTGCCGCAAAAAAGTCAGCCCCTCCCGCACTCAAACAGTCGCCTTCCCTACTTACGACATGCTGATTCAGTTCCGAAACGGACGCCACATCAGGCATGACTATCGAGTCCCCGCCGCCCAGTAACTCCCCGACCTGCGAGGTTCGGCGGGGGTGGTCGGGATCATGCGCAAACACCGTCTGATCCAAGGGAACTCCGTTGATATAGTAGCGCCCACCGATGATCACACGCCCCTTTGAAGGGTTCGCTGGAATCAATAGACAGCGGTCCTTACCCAAGGCACTGAGGATCGACTCAATCTCAGCTCGGACGTTGCCCCGCATCACTGAGTCTGTCTTTTTATAGATCCACTCCGGACCTGCGGCCACCAACTCTGACGCAATCGATGCTACGCGCCTCGCTGCAGCAGCGCCGTCAAGCGAACGGCTATCGCAGTCCACCGCGATCACATCAGCGGGAGAATTGGGATCGAAGTGAAGCTGCACTTCAGCGCGAAGACCTCTTTGAGCAGCGATCCCGGCGATTTCTGCTGCTCCAGAAAAATCGTCGGCTAGGATCGCGATCATGCCAACAGATCACGGACGATGTGCGCAGGCTCCACTCCAGTGAGTCGAAAATCTAAACCCTGGAAACGATAGGTGAAACGCTCGTGATCGATTCCGAGCAACTGCATGATGGTTGCGTGAAGATCCCGCACATGAACCGGGTTTTCGGCAACATTGTAGCTAAACTCATCTGTCGCTCCGTAGGTCATCCCAGCCTTCAATCCACCACCCGCCATCCACACCGTAAAGCAGCGAGGATGATGATCGCGTCCCGCCTCAGGACTATCCCACTTCCCTTGTCCAGCGACACCTCTCCCAAACTCACCACCCCACACCACCAGTGTGTCATTCAGCAATCCCCGCTGTTTTAGATCTTTGATAAGCGCCGCACTGGGCTGATCCGTATCCCGGCAACGTGCTGTGCACCAGCTCGGGAGCCTGCTGTGATGATCCCAGTCGGGATGCACCAATTGGATGAACCGAACGCCACGCTCTACCAACCGCCGTGCGAGAATGCAATTCGCGGCATAACTGCCCGCTCGACGCGAGTCAGGACCGTAAAGATTGAAAACCGATTCCGGCTCATCGCCCATATCGGTCAATTCGGGCACGCTCGATTGCATGCGAAAGGCCATCTCATATTGACGGATGCGGGTCGCGATTTCAGGATCTCCCGTCTCGGCCAATCTCATTGAGTTAAGTTCAGCAATCCCATCCAGCATCCCGCGCCTCAGCTCGCGCGGCAATCCGTCAGGATCGCGCAGATACAACACAGGATCTTTGGAGTTCCGCAGTTTCACCCCTTGATAGCGCGATGGCAGGAAACCGCTGCCCCAGTAGTGATCATAGAGCGGCTGATCGCTGGGG
>CAZCAL010000262.1:0-3615 GCA_964496625.1 uncultured Verrucomicrobiaceae bacterium
CTCCTTGGACTGCGGCAGGCGTCCTGCCGCTTTCTGGAGGCAGCCCTGCTGCCGGATGCGGGCTTGGCATTCACCAATACCGAGCCGCTTTCGCGTTGGCCGTGCTGATTGGTTTGATGCAAGTCTTTTGGACATTGCGCCAGCAGGGCTGGCTGGGAAAAGCGGCAGCAGGGCTGCCGCAGTCCAAGGTGCTGACGCACTGACCAGCAGTCGGAGGTTACTCTTCGATTCTCGCCAGGTAGGTGAGTGAACGATCATCCCCGCGGCGGGCGATGACGACGATCTGAACCCGCTTTTCGCCCACGTAACCGGTGCTAGTGATTCGGCGCACGCGGTCATCACTCGTGAGTGTTGCCTTGAGTTCAGCGGCTCGATCCCCTTCCAGACCAAGGAGACGAAAGGACTCATTGTCAGAGATCCGCTTGTCGTCCTCAGTGCCAGGGATGCCGTCAGCCCCGTCGCGTTCGCGAACGAAACGGTCTACATCGGTCTCGGACGAACCAGTCACTGCCAACAAGGTGTCACGAAAGGCAGTTCGGAGATCAATGGTGCCATCGCCATACACACTGAAGTAATCCCGCCAGTCCGGCTTCAACCGATCCACCACATTCATTCCTCTCACTTGCAGCATCTCGTCAACATTGATGAACCCCCGTTGCCCAGGGGCGCTGTAAATGCCGTGCAGCTTGTAAAAATCTGATTCAGCTCCGTTTGCGCGCGGCTCGTCATCCGTATCCTGCCAGTCTGAAAGCGAATCAACCGCGATGGCCGCCTGGTCTCCATTCAAGCCCCAGCGAACAAAAAGAGTGTACACAGCTTCGCGGAGACGATCATCGGTCATGAAGTTCGCTGGAATGCGCGCCCCTTCATAGTTGATGACGACATCAAAGCCGCTGTCTGTTCCGATCTTTTGCTTCAGCACGATATCGCCCCTCCTTGCACTGGGGTGAAGCCCGACAGCAAGCCCACACTCTGCCATGTAGAGAGCGCGAAACTCCGCATTGTTCAGGATCCCTTCATCGGCGGCGTAGCTCATGTACTCCACCACTCCCATGACGGTGACGCTCATCATCAGCACCGCCCAAATCATCACCATCAGAGCAGATCCAGATCGCGCAGGAGCACTGCTGCTCACAGAAGTTACGGGGGGAGTCATCATCTGCCACCACCTCCCCCACCACTAGGTGCACCACCGCCACCACCCGGTGGACCTCCAGAACCGCCGCCACCTGGCCCCGGTCCACCTCGTCCACCGCCATCTCCACCTGGGCGACCGCCGCCGGGGCCGCCCCGGCCGCCGCCGTCGCCACCACCACGGGGGCCACCTGTTGGGCCGCCCCGGCCACCACCATCACTGCCACGGGGACCACCGCGCGGGCCTCCATCTTGACCGCGACCGCCGCCCTGACCGCCTTGTGGACCACCACGACCGCCGGTATCAGAGGATGAGGAAGCCGTGCTGCCACTAGTGCTCGTGGTGGAGGAGCCAGTCCCTTTCGTTAACAGCATCGTAGGCACGCTAAAAACCATGCGGGTCGGAGTGGTGCGGTCCTTCATGGTGAGCTGGACTTCGATCACATCTGGCCATTCCGTCTTGGCCCACTCTTCATACCACACATCTTCTTTGCGAACATAGAAGCGCCAGTGCAACGCCGACACTTCCGGCAGTAGGGGCATCCAGTTGCGCCCCTGCTCATCCGGCGCAGCTAGTCCGGTCAATTCCTGCCCGAGCACCATATCGTTGTCATCGGTCTTCGGAATGAGATCGGGGCGAGTCAGGCTGAGGTAATAGAGAGGTGCTCCATTGGCATCCATGCTGCCCTCTGGATCGATGCGTAGACCTAAGGTCGTGGCACTGTAAGAAAACGGCAGCAACCCAAAACTGAAACATCCGGGTGCACCAGTGATGACCAACTCCTGCGCGGCACCTTCCCCTGAATCAAGCGGCGTGAGTTCCAGCGTGGCAGTGCTAGGCAGCGTTGAGAAAGTCTTCCGGCAGAGATCCAGGAAGCGGTTGATGGAATCATTCTCCCTCTGCACCAGCTGGATTTCCGCAGCCCCTTTCACCGCACCACGGATGATGGCGAATAGGGTCCCTGTGATCAGCGTCAGGATGGTGAGTGACAGCACCACCTCAATCAGAGTGAAGGCTCTGCGCCGAAGTCGCCCAAGGGTGCTTCTATTTGGTGGCGGGCTTGTAAACATACAAATCAATGCTGTCTTCGCGCGGCTCTCCTGCCGCAGAGTAACTGGCGACCACCTTTAAATTATACAGATCAGCAAGCGTCTCCCCACGTGTGGTCTTGAGACTGATGGGCTCTGTGTGACTGGTGTAAGTGACGCCCAAAGCAGGATCTTCCACCGTCGCGTTCAGCTCCTGCAGAGTCTTCCCACGGATTTCTTCCACAAAAGAGCGCATCCCGATACGGATCGCATTGTCCTTAGCCAAAATGTTCGCCACCTCCAACGCTGCGTTCAAAGACTTCGCCAACCCAAGCACAGCGATGGAAAAGATTGCGATGGCGATGACCAACTCGATCAAGATGTAGGCGCGCCGAGGGATCTTCACGCGTTGGGGTCTGGGCTTCGTCTTCATTTCAGGTCAGACTTCTCCTTGATGATGTCTGCTGTTAACGCCCCAAACTGCACTTCAAAGCTGGCGGAGGTCCGATCAAGCCGCATGGTGAGCGGCTGGCAAATACCGCTTGGCTGGAAGACCCAGAGCTTGACCTGATCTCCTTCGATAAAAACTGGCTCCTGTTCGTGCCAGAACTGAATGGAATAGTGGGTGTCAGCGGGTAGCGTGTAATTCTCCGACCACTGATCATCAGCTTTCTTCGGTGGCGGTGCGAGCGGCAGTTCGGTCGTAGGCGTGGCGTCTTCCAGCCCCGCATGAACCTCTTCTGCATCGCCATCCACATCTGCCTGGGCGGCCAAGGTTGTCTCCTGCATGAACTCGGACAGTTCCTGCATCTGCAGATAAGGATTAAAGTGCCGTGAGGCGGTAAAGCCCGTGCTAAAAAAGGCGATTTGATACGGCCGCTTCTCCTTCATGGCCCGCAGCCGTGCCTCTTTGGACAAGCGCGCCAGTGCCTGCACGGGTTCGCGTGCCATCTGCTCATCCCGCAGCCCGCGAAAGGTTGGAATTGATCCCGCTACGATGATCGTCACCACCGTCAGGGCGATGACGATCTCCACCAAAGTGAATGCCTGCCGACCCCCGAAGCGGACAGGAGTCCCGTCGCGGCGTCTAGACGTCGCGCTGACTCCGTTCACACTTTGAAGATCGGTCACCATCGGTCATGCGCTCCTTACTTTGCGGCTGGGGTCGATTTCCAATTCCCCATGTCATCATCGTTGCCGTCAACGCCATCCAGGCCGACGGTCCACACATCGTAGCCCTTCTTGGACTTGGTCCCTGGGTTCTTGTACTTGTATTCTTGGCCCCATGGATCTTTGGGCACCTCTTCCATGAGGGTGGTCCAGCGATCTGGAATCGGCTCGGTCGTGGGTTTTTCAGCCAATGCCTTCAGCCCTTGATCCGTGGTCGGCATCCGCAAATTACGGGCCTCATACATTTGGAGTGCGGACATGATTTTATCGATGTCGGACTGC
>CAZCAL010000262.1:3625-6674 GCA_964496625.1 uncultured Verrucomicrobiaceae bacterium
TGCACGCGGGTTTCCTTGGCCGTATCGATGTATCCCTTGGTCATGAGAATGACGCCAGCTCCAAGGATGGAGATGATGGTCAATACGATGACGATTTCGATGAGGGTGAAAGCGCTGCGGCGATGAGCGGCGGGGCGCATGTGGGCGGTGGTCTGTTTCATTGGAGTTGTGGGTTAAATTCTATACGCGTCCGCGGATACCGCTGACGGACTGGAAGACGGCGGAAATGATCGACCAGGCGACGACGCCGACGATCACGGCCATGAAAACGATGATAATCGGGGATATCATTGCTGTCATGCGCTTGATCTTCTGGTCCAATTCTTTGTCGTAGCGAGCGGCGCACTTTTCGAGCGATTTACCCAATTGGCCGGTCTGCTCCCCCACGGCAATCATGTCCACGAGCATCATGGGGAATCCGCCCGCCTTCCTCAGCGCGGTGGAGGTAGAGGCACCCTCGGCAACAAAGTTCGCCGTCCGTCCCAGCAGTGATTGCATGAAGATATTCGAGGTCATCTTTGTCACCAGCTTGATGCTATTCAAAAGCGGCACCCCGTTGTTTACCAGATTGCCGAGTGAATGAGCAAACTGGGCATAGAAGCGAGCGGCGATGACGTTCCCTACCAACGGCAATTTGAACAGCGTTTCATGCCACCATAAGCGGCCCTTCGGTGTGGCAATGTGACCTTTGAAGAGCAGGAAACCAATGGTCAACACAATCAAAATCACCCACCACCAATGGCCGATGAATTCGTTGAAGTGGATCAAGATCTGAGTTGCGGTCGGCAATTGCTGTCCAGATTTCCCCAGCAAATCCGTGATCTGCGGCACCATGAACGTCATGAAAACAATCATCAGTCCAATGCACGCAGTGGTCAGGAAGGCCGGGTAAATCATCGCTTGCGTGACCTTGGACTGCAACTCCGCCATGACCGCCAAATTTGACGCCAGTCGGCGTAATACACTCGTCATCGAGCCGCTCACCTCACCCGCAGCGACGAGATTGCAATACATGTCATCAAAGGAGGGCGATGCCTTTTTGAGCGCCTTAGAGACGGTGGCACCTTCCCGCACCTGATCCCGCAAAATGCCGGCAACCTTTTGAACTGCGACAGATTCTTGCCGCTCCTGCATGACACGAAACGCCTGGTCGATTTGTAGCCCCCCATCGATGAGGTCAGCAAGTTCCTCCGTAAAGAGGATCAATTGCGCGCGCTTGAGCTTGACCGGTTCATTGTCCGCTGCGGCCTTAGCCTCCTGGTCAGACTTTGATTTCTGATCATCGGAGGCCTGCTCTTTCACCTGCACTGGCGTCAGGGATTGAGACTCCAGCCGACGAAAGGCCTCCGCCCGAGATCCAACGGTCAGTACGCCGGCGACTTGTTCTCCGGTGGTATTGAGGGCGGTGTAGGTGAAGGCAGGCATGAGATGAATACAGCAAAGAACGAACTAAAACCCCATTGATTGCGGAGAGTTGCCGTTGGCACAAATTTCCGCTGCACCCCTATTCACTGGCCGCCGTCACGGTCATCACCTCTTCCAGAGTCGTGATACCCTCAGAGGCCTTGCGGAACCCATAATACCGCATTGGCACCATCCCGTCCTTCAGCGCCTGCGCCTTTAACTCCATGGAGGTGGCTTTGGTATTGATCTTCTCCTGGAGGCCGGGGGTCATGCAGCAGATTTCCATGATGGCCAGACGTCCACTGAAGCCCGTCCCACGGCAGGATCTGCAGCCAACGGGCTTAAACATCCTGTCGCGCCACTCCATTGGAAAGCCGATCGCAGTCAGGTAGCTCTCCTCATACGAGGTCGGCACCTTGCAGTGCGGGCAAAGCGTACGGACCAGCCGCTGCGCCTGAAAGGCACGGACGGAGGAGGAGATCATGAAGGGCTCGATGCCCATATCCAACAGACGCGAGATGCCACCGACGGCGTCATTCGTGTGCAGCGTGGAGAAAACTAAGTGACCCGTCAAAGCACCGCGAATGGCGATTTCCACCGTCTCTTGGTCACGCATTTCTCCCACCATGATCACATTCGGATCACCACGCAGGATGGACCGCAGACCAGCGGCAAAGGTCAGGTCGATCTCCGGCTTCACGGCGATCTGCACCACACCATCCAGCTTATTTTCTACCGGATCTTCAATGGTCACGATGCGCCGATCCTTGGTATTCAGCTCCTTCAGGAAGGTGTACAGAGTCGTGCTCTTTCCAGAGCCCGTCGGCCCAGTCACCAGGATGATGCCGTTCGGCTGCGCCAACTGGGCGCGGATCGTGGCCTCTGTCGCCGCATCCAGCCCCAGGGCCGCCATATCGAATTTCTTGCGGGTCAAAAGACGTAGCGCCACAGATTCACCGTTCACGGAGGGGATCGTCGCCACACGGACATCGATCGGCTCGCCATCCAGCTCCAGATTGATGCGACCATCCTGCGGCAGGCGGCGCTCCGCGATGTCTAGGTGCGCCATGATTTTCAGACGGGAAACCAGGGAGTTTTGCAGCAACCGCATGTTCGGCGGCACCGGCACCTCGATCAGCTTCCCATCGATGCGGTAGCGGATGCGCAGATCGCGCTCTAGAGGCTCGACGTGGATGTCCGTCGCACGCTCGCGCAGGCCTTCACGGAAGACTTGGTTCACAAAGTTCATCACCGTCGCCTCTTCGTCATCGGCGTCCAGGACGTTCACTTCTTGTTTCAGTTCATCGTCATCATCACCTGCTTCTCGCCCTTCCAGGAGCTGCTCGAAGTTTTCAGCGCCCACGCCATAGCCTTGGTGCAATGCCTCCAGAATGCGATGCCGACTGGCCAGCTGCCAGTGCACCCGCTTCCGCAAATCCTGGCCGACCGCTTGCCTAGCCCCCAGATCAAACGGGTTGTAGGTCAACAAAGTCGCCTCCATTCCAGTGACATGCGTCGGGAAGATCCGATGCCGAAGCGCCAGCCGCGCCGGAAAGCGATTGTGCAGCCCCTCTTGCGCATCCGTCTGACTTTCCGCGATGTAGGGCAGTTTTACCGCAGCCGCCAGTTGCTCAAAAAAGCGTTC
>CAZCAL010000263.1:0-2649 GCA_964496625.1 uncultured Verrucomicrobiaceae bacterium
ACAATACCCAGGCCGTGTGCTGCTCTGTGTTCGTGGATCCATCGATGGAGGAGCCTTCTGGCCTGTGGGTGAAGATGCGTTTTTCGAATCTATGGGCTCCACCATGGAGGCGGAAATGCGACGGTATGATGCGGTCATTTTCTTTGAGAGCGCCGCAGTCGGAGGCATTGGCATCGAAACTGGGAACCCGGCGCGGAAGGAAACCCTGGCGGAGGCAGCAGCGCTCGATGCTAGGCTCCGAGGGATATGGAAGCGCCATCCGCGTTTTGAGCTTATTCCCCACCAGACCTCGTTTTTGGCGAAAATTGCCCATGGTTTTAAGGTGTTACAGCAAATCATTGAAGAACACGGTTGCCCGGGAAAATGAAACGATTCCCTTGGCGGTTCGCGGTCTATCTGATCGTCGGGCTCTACCTCTTCTGCGACCTCCGGGCCTGCCACGGGCCTCTTTCGCACCTCTTGGATCATGGCGGAATCGCAGGGCATACCACTGAGGGGCCGAGTGCGTACGCTGCAGTCGTTTACGGGACCCCAATCACGCGCCTGGAAATTGAAGAAGGGATCCGCAACTACCTTTGGGATCGGGGCGAGCAATGGGAGCGGCTCAGCAAGGATGCACAGATGCAGACTCGCTGGCTGGTCGCTGAATCATTGATCAATGATCGGATGATACGCGCGTTTCGCATCATGAACGGCCTGGATACGAAGACATCGGAGCTCGTGACCGAGAACGAAATAGATTTGCTGCGTCGGCAATTCACCAATCCCGCAGATTTTGCGCCGCGCCTTTTGGCACAACAAATGACCGAGGCACAGCTCTCGAAATCAGCCCAAGATTCGCTGGATGATGAAGCTTGGATTGAGGAAAAAATAAAGAAGCGAGTCGGGGAAGTATCAGACGCAACGGCACGCGCCTGGTTCGAGGAAAACCATGCTTCAGTGTCCATCCCAGAGCGTTGGCAGGCATCGCACCTCTATCTGACCAGGCATGAGAAGGACAAGCCAGATCGGTTGGCCGAAATCCAAAGCATTCGGCAACGGATCGTTAATGGCGAACTGAGTTTCAAGGATGCCTGTGTTCAATACTCCGATGATGCACGCAGTAAAGTTCGGGGAGGAGACCTGGGGTGGTTCAGTGCTGGGAGAATGCCGGAGGACTTCATCGCGGGGTTGAAAACTTTGACCATTGGTCAACTGAGCGAACCGTTGTCAACAAAGCTTGGGTGGCACTTGGTCGAAGTCACCTCCCATCAGTCAGCCAGAGAAACCACGTTCGAAGAAGTTCGTGAGGAACTAATCGCCCATCTAAAAAACCAAAGACGTGCGCAGGCGGTGCAGCGCCTCATCGCGGAACTTCGTGGTCGCTCCATGAAGCCCACTCAATTCATCTTTCGAAATGCTGGAGTCATCACCGCAGCAATACCCTCCGGCTCATCATCCCAGCAATGAGCCCTTGCACGAGGTGACACACCGGGCAGAGTGGATGCACTATGTCAGTGACAGCTTCTTCCTCTCCAAAACAAGCCGTCGGCGTCCTGGGACTCGGCATCATCGGCAGCCGCATCGCCGAAAACTTGCGCAAGGCGGGTCACGATGTGTTCGTCTGGAGCCGCTCTCCCCATCCCGAGCCGAACTTCTTGTCGTCTCCCCACGAAGTGGCCGAATACGCAAAGATCATTCAGATCTTCGTGCGCAATGACGCGGCTCTCATAGAGGCGGTGACCGACATGCTGCCAGCGCTGGGCCATGGGCACATTGTGTTGAATCACGCCACCGTAAGTCCGAACGCAACCCGAGAGGCTGCACGCCTCTGCGCAACTAAAGATGCCGCGTTTTTGGATGCACCTTTCACCGGCAGCAAGATGGCTGCGCAGAACGGGAAATTGGTCTATTACATAGGTGGCGCAGACTTCCTGATTGACAGGGTCAGGCCTGTCCTGGCTGCCTCTGCAGCCCAGATCCTGCCGATGGGAGACATTGGCGATGCCTCGGTGATTAAAATCGCCACCAATCTGGTTTCCGCCGTGATCATGAAGGGGCTCGCAGAAGCGGCAGCCATCACCCGCGGCCACGGTGTGCCACTCGAAAGCTTGTTAGCCGCGTTGCAGCAAAACGCCAACTTCTCCCCGCTCATAGGGATGAAGTTACCCACGGTCATCTCGGGCAACTACGAACCCCATTTTTCCCTTCGCAACATGCTGAAGGACGCCGACTTTGCCAGATTCCTTGCAGCTCAGGCCGGGGTGGATGCGCCTGCGCTCGAATGCACTGCCGAGGCGATGCGGCAGGGCGTCGCTGCTGGCAAAGGCGACCTTGATTTTTCAGTGATCGGCGAGACTGTCACCAACATGGCCACTGGCGTATAATGCAGACTGACGCTTTTACAGAAATGACGTCGCACGGCGCAAGGATCGACCTCTCAGATCGCGCAAAGTGGTGCTTAAGCGGCGCTGACCGTGTGCGCTATCTGAATGGCCAGGTGACGAACGATGTTCGACGCGCCAACGCCTCACAGGCCCTTTATGCGATGGTGACAGACATCAAAGGACGGATCTGCGGGGACATATTCATTCACGCCACCTCGGATGGACTCAGCCTACTCCTGGATGCGGAACCCGCCCTGCGTGAGACGCTCGGAGCGCGCCTCGA
>CAZCAL010000263.1:2749-6672 GCA_964496625.1 uncultured Verrucomicrobiaceae bacterium
CCTGAAGCCGGACTCGAAGGCCGGGCGATGGATTTTTCAAAAGGCTGCTACATCGGGCAGGAGATTTTATCCAGGATTCGCACCACGGGGAAAATGCCACGGGAGCTGGTCACGTGGCGAACCACAGAGGCTAAAACCACCGTCTCCGTTGGTGATCACCTTTATTTTTCAGGCGAAAATGACACGTGCAAGGACATTGGCATCGTCACCAGCGTCACCCACGACCCCACAGATGATCATTGGGTGGGCTTAGCTTACGTCAAACTAGGTTCGGCTGAAGTGGATTCGGTGTTGCTTGTCGGGCCGGACATGGCTAAAATCGATAAGCTAATTCAAATCACTGCCCATTGCCGAAAATGAACGTTCGCCACCTTTTACCGATCGCCTTCAGCGCCATCGCCCTGATCTGCCTGCCTTCCTGTGAGTCCACGGGGCCTATTGATGCCCGCTACCCATCAGTGGACGAATTGGATCGGTTAGATGTTCAGTGGGGAATGAAGCCCCGCAAGAGCCGTGGCACGCCCACTCGCACCATAGCGGCTAGCCCATCTTTCGCCCCGGCAGCGGCACCACAGGTTGCGCCGATTGACCCAACGCCACCCTCGGCACCGGCAGCCGCCGCTCCGACGCCACCACCATCACCAACGCCCGTTGCTCCAGCATTGCGTTAAGCCACGTTTTCCTCACCACCGCCCTCTCAAAACCTCCACCGCTCCCGCCTATGAAGTTTCCACGCCTAACCCTGTTGATTGCCTGTTGCCTGTCTGCCGGCATCAGTTTTGCTCAAGATTCCGATGTGCCAAAGGCACTCCCGATGACCAAAGAAGCGGCCGCTGCCGTTGAGGCAGCCAAGGAACTCTCTCCAGAACTCGCTGCTGATGCTGAAAAATTGGCCAAAGAGGCTGCCGCCAACGCTGGCGTCAAGATGGAGAAGGCTAAAGCCAAGGGCTCTACTGTCTCCTCCACACCGAATCCATCCGACCCTTCGGTTTGGGGCAAAGGAGACGTACACAAGCTTGCCGTCATGGACATCAAATACGGTGGCGGAACCGAAACGGTCATGTTTGAACTCAAAGCAACGGATGCACCGCAGACCGTTGATAACTTCATCAACAACTGTGATTCCGGCCTCTACAACGGCCTCGCTATCCACCGCACTATCGATAACTATCTTGTGCAGACTGGGGATCCCCTCACCGCCGACGACAGTGCGCGCGACCGTTGGGGCACTGGGGGCGAAGAAAAGACTGTTCCGGCAGAATTGAAACTCCCTCACAAACTCGGTGCGGTCGCCATGGCCCGCCGCAATGACAAGGTCAATCCAGACCGCCGCTCCAATGGTTCCCAGTTCTACTTTGTGTTGGGCAATATGTCGGCACTGGACGGCCAATACACGGTCTTCGGCCAAGTCGTCTCCGGCCTCGACGTCCTGGAGCGCCTTTCACACATGCCGGCGGATAGCAATGATTGCCCCCTGGATCGGATCGAAGTGAAGTCCATCCGTGTCGTCGATCATAAAGGCCCGCTCGTCGTCACCCGCAATGCCTCTGAAGGCGGACGCAAATTTACCAAGCCCACCTCAGCCAAAGGCCCAATGGAGCGCTTCCTTGAGCGTATCTGGTAGCGACGGCCTTTGTAAAAGGTGCCTCGCACCGATGACCCCCTCACAAACGGACCCGCGCTTCAGAACGCTGGTCCGTTTTTCTTTGCCTTTTTGCTGACATTTTCCTCCCACTCATGAATTCTCGATATCAAGTGCTGGCCCCCATTGCTGAAGGTGGTCGCGGTTCCGTAATGCGCGCCTGGGATGGCAATCTCGGGCGAGAAGTGGCCCTGAAGCGCATCAAGCCCGGCCATGATCAAGCCGCGCAGGCAGCCATTGATGACCTCGTTCGCGAAGCCCGCACACTCTCCACGCTCCAGCATCCAAATATTGTCAGTGTCTTCGATGTCGGTGTGGATGAAGAAGGTGCCTTCATCGTCATGGAACTGGTGAAGGGCGAAACGCTGGATGATATCATCGCACGCGGAGCTCTCACCGAGCGAGACTTCGGATCACTGGTCAAGCAGACACTGGAAGGCATGATCGCTGCACACAGCGCAGGGCTCATTCACCTTGATCTGAAACCGCAAAACCTGATGATCACTTGGCACGCCAGTGGCACATTCCAGGTAAAGATCCTGGACTTCGGTCTAGCCACCGCGGCCGTCAAGACAGAACAAACTACCGATGATCAGGGCGGACTACTCGGCTCGATCCACTTCATGGCACCTGAGCAATTTGAGCGAGGCACAGTCGATGCGCGCACAGATATCTACGCCATGGGGGCCATCTTTTATTACGCGCTGACCCAGCAATATCCGTTTCAAGGTGACACCGCCCCTCAGGTGATGACCGCGCACCTTTATCACAAGCTTGTTCCTCTGGATGAGTTGCGCCCAGATCTCCCAGCATTTATCCATCAGTGGGTCGCATGGCTTCAAAGTCGGCTACCAGCCGATCGCCCAGATTCAACAGCGGAGGCTCTGGAAGCCTATCGTACCAAGCATTTCCCTGGCGAGGTCGCCGTCGCGGTGGTGGACTCTGAGCCGCCTCGCATCAAAAAAAGCCTCGCCCCCACAGGCCTGATCGGGGACACAGGTAGGGTGGTGGCAGCAAAGCCCAGCGGTTCACCCGTGCTTGCCGCATCACATTCAGCCGGTGGCAGGGTGGCCCCTTTGCCACGAACCCCGGTCCGCCCGGCGAAGAGTGGCTTACCTTCCTGGGCCTACATCACCATTCCAGCGTTGACCATCGCTGTGTTAGGATTTGGTGCGCTCAAGTATGTGAAAAAGAAGGGCGAGGCTGATCGGGAACGCCGATTCACTGATTTAGTCACGGAGGATCGGCCAGAGGCCTCAGACGTCGATCTGCGGCTGTTGTTTGATTTCCTTGAGAACCGTCGCACGTCTGCGGCTGCTGCCCAAGCCTTGGCCAAGGTCACTGGTGGCGACTACATCGATCAGATGATTGCCGATCAAGTCGGCAAGGCCACTGACCTCTACGCGAAGGCCAATTTGCTGAAGGTGATCGGAATGCGGACGTATCGGAATGCCTTCCCGATTGTGCTGGCGCATCTCAAAGACAAAGAACTGGAGATCCGGAAGTCTGCATGGACCGCTCTCGGCATCATTACGCCAGCGGAAAAGATTCCAGATCTGATTGACCAGCTTGATGAGATTAAGGAGGCAGAAATACCGTTCGCGGAGCAGGCACTGGTCTCCGCTGTCACCGCCGCCGCGGATCCTGCAAAAGCGACCGGACCAGTCTTGCTCGCGTATCGCAGTAAGCTCGCAAGCGATCAAAAGCGCGCGCTTCTCCTTCGGGTGCTTGGCCAGTCCGGCAGTCCTGAGGCGCTTACGGAGCTAACCGCTGCCATCACCGATCCCAGCGTCGCGCTGCGCAACGCAGCCCTGAATTCGCTGGCCCAATGGCCGAACGTCGCCCCCCTTCCCACCCTCGCTGCGCGACTCCCCCAAGAGACAGAACCCGGGTCCCGTCTCCTGCTCCTGATGGCTGCACGGAATCTCATCGGACGCCCCGGCACCCTGTCTGAAGAAGACCGCTTTTTGGCTGCGAAAAAAATGTTTGAAGCCGCCAAGGACAATCGCGAAAAAAGCGAGGCTCTCGCGACTCTCAGCCGAGTCATTCATCCCGATGCGGCCAGCTTCTTCGACGCACTCGCCATCAGCGAGCCAGCCCGCACCCGTGAATCCGCCGCGATCAGCAAAGCCATTCAAGCAAAGCTCGCCAAGGTCGTTCAGGTTCCAGACAAAGTAACACTCACCCCGCAGGCCGCAGATCTGACTCCTGGTAGTGCGCTGAACGTCATCAGCGGCCTTTTGGTCAATGTCGAACCTTCCGATTTTCCAAGCTCCCATCC
>CAZCAL010000264.1:0-6660 GCA_964496625.1 uncultured Verrucomicrobiaceae bacterium
CGGTGGAATGATTGGAGTCTGCTGCCATAGAAATAAGGGACGTTGCGAATTAGAATTTGAGGCCCTTTTCACGGGCAGCATCGGCGAGGGCTTTCACCTTGCCATGATAGAAGAAACCACCGCGGTCGAAGACCACGGACTGAACGTTTGCAGCAATAGCACGTTCTGCAACTGCGTGACCCACTGCGGTAGCGGAAGCAATGTTGGCTCCCTTACCAGCGAAGTCTTTCTCTTTGGTGGAAGCAGCGCAGATTGTCTTGCCTTGATCATCATCAATGAGCTGAGCGTAAACGTTCTGGTTCGAAAAGTTAACGGCAAGACGGGGGCGCTCGGCGGTTCCGCGCACCTTCTTACGGATGCGGACGCGAATGCTCTTGCGGATTTGTTTGCGGCTTTTATCGGCCATAATTTGTCTCCTAAAGAAAGTTGAAGTGGGTTATTTGACGCTCTTACCAGCCTTACGACGGACTTGCTCGCCCGCGTAGCGCACACCCTTGCCCTTATAGGGTTCTGGTGGGTAGTAACCACGGATGTCTGCCGCCAACTGACCGACAATCTGTTTGTCGATGCCTTCGATGGCGATCTTGGTGTTATCCGTGACTGTCACCTTCACGCCATCCGGGATCGGATGCAGACGTGGATGAGACTGGCCAAGGTTGAGGTCAATGTCTGTTCCTTTGACGGCAGCACGGAAGCCGACGCCCTGGATTTCGAGATCCTTGCGGAATCCTTTGCTGACACCCGTCACCATGTTACCAAGAAGACGCTGGGTGGTGCCATGCATGGCACGCACGGTGCGATCTTCGTTAAGGCGGGTAACGAGAAGGTCGTTGCCTTCAGTTTTGACTTCAATGTTTTCCGGCAGAGTCCAGTTGAGCTTGCCCTTAGGGCCTTCAACATTGACAGTGCGGTCAGCGCCAATCTTGACGCTTACTTTGTCCGGGATTGAGATGGGTTGTTTTCCGACGCGAGACATATTCAGATTCTCCTGGTTACCAGACGGTTGCGAGTAGTTCACCACCGACTTTGGCCTTGCGAGCACCAGTGCCCGTCATAAGACCACGTGAGGTGGAAAGGATGGAGATGCCGAGTCCACCAAGGACGCGGGGAATTTCGTCCACGGAGACGTATTTACGAAGCCCTGGCTTGCTGACCCGCTGAAGCTTGCGGATGACCGGAGCGCGGTCCTGATACTTCAGTTTGAGCTTAAGACGTGGGTGTGTCGCAGAAGTGTCCACTTCGTAGGACCAAATGTAGCCTTCTTCTTGCAGAATGCGGCTCAATTCGGCCTTCATTTTGGAGAAGGGAGCATAGACTTCTTGCAGGCCAGCCTGGCTAGCGTTGCGAATGCGGGTAAGGAAATCAGCGATAGGATCTGTCATGGCGCTGGGAGGGATGGGTTAGGATTGCGCCGCTTGTTCGCTGTTTGCAGCGTCCGCTTTGGGCTGAGTGCGAGTGCGGAATGGCATGCCCAGAGCTGCGAGAAGCTCGCGCGCATGGTCATCGTTGTTGGTTGAGGTCACGAAAGTGATATCGAAGCCCAGTGTGCGCTTGATTTTGTCCAGTTCGATTTCTGGGAAGATGGACTGATCAGTCACGCCCAACGTATAGTTCCCACGACCATCAAAGGCACGAGGAGCGACACCACGGAAGTCACGAATGCGTGGGACGGCGGTGCGCACAAGACGAAGCATGAAATCATACATGCGGCGGCCACGAAGCGTGACTTTGGTGCCAACAGCTTCCCCTGCACGCAACTTGAAGTTGGCGATGGCCTTCTTGCTCATAGTGATCACTGGCTTCTGGCCGGTGATGAGCGCCATTTCTGAGACGGCGTCTTCCATGGCTTGCTTCCGCTCTCCCTGGGAGCCGACGGAGCAATTAAGGACGATCTTTTGGAGCTTCGGGACTTGGTGCACGTTCGAGAGCTTGAGCTTCTCCTTTAGCTCAGCTCGAACCTTGGTTTCGTAATGGGTCTTTAACAGTGGTTCCATGATGTTTTGTATTTTGCGCCGCCTTTACCCTGAGGGCCATTGAACGATTCTCAGGCGGGAGCAGGGGGGGAGGCAATTTGAACGACTACTTCTTACTGGCAACTTTCTTCTTCGATTTCTTTGGCTCAGGCTTGTCTTCCACTCGCTTCACATTGGAAATGTGGATGGGGCCTTCTTTTTCAATAATACCACCCTGCTGGCGCTCTTGGCTTGGCCGGACGGTTTTCTTGATCATGCGGACGCCTTCGATGAGAACGCGGCCTTTTCCAGGCTGCACTTCAAGAACTGTGCCCTGGGCACCCTTGGCTGCTCCGCTTGTGACCTGCACGAGGTCACCCTTTCTTACGTGTGTCTTGATTCGGCTCATAGCACTTCAGGGGCGAGGGAAACGATCTTCATGAAATTCTTATCGCGCAGCTCACGAGCCACTGGCCCGAAGATACGGCTGCCGCGCGGGTTGTTGTCTTTGTCAATGATGACGATGGCATTGCGGTCGAAGCGAAGCACGGAGCCATCGCTGCGGCGAATCGGATAGGCGGTGCGGACGACCACAGCGCGGACGACTTCACCTTTTTTAACAGCGGCCGTTGGCGTGGATTCGCGAACGTGTGCGGTAATGATATCGCCGACGACGGCGACACGAGTGTTCTTTTTCCCCAACACGCCAATCATTTTGGCCATGCGGGCGCCGGTGTTGTCAGCCACCTGCAATGCGGATTCCATCTGTACCATGAGATATTCTTCCTCTTTTTGTTCTTGAGTTTTTCTGATCGACCAGCCGGGCCGGTATTAATGGGAAAGAACCTCCTCCAAGCGCCAGCGCTTCAACTTGCTGAGCGGACGCGTTTCGGTGATGCGGACTTTGTCGCCAATCTTTGCCTCTTCCTTTTCATCATGAGCATGGAAGCGGCTTGAACGGCGCACAATCTTTTTGAATTTTGGATGCGGAACGCGGCGCTCGACTTCAACAACGATGGTTTTATTCATCTTGTCGGAGACGACTACGCCGACGCGTGTCTTCCGGAGGGAATTGCGCTGGCTCTCAGTCGGTGTTGCGGGTGTGGACTCGTCGCTCATGGGGCTTTAAGGGGATTGGAAGATAGCTTGGGTGAGCGCTCAGGCAGTTTTCTGAGCCCGCTCATTGATGAGGGTGCGCATACGAGCGACCTCGCGGCGCAGGTGATTAAGACGGGCGGGATTTTCGAGCTGTCCGCTCTGCTGCTGCATGCGGAGATGGACGGTTTCCAACTTTAATTCACGGCAGCGATTGTGAAGCTCTTCAACGGTAAGTTCGCGCAATTCTTTGATTTTCATGACTTGAGTTGCAGCAGGGTGTTAGTGAGTGGAAGCACGGGTCACAAAACGCGTGCGGAGGCCCATTTTATTTGCAGCGAGGCGGCAAGCTTCGCGAGCGGTCGCCTCGTTCACGCCGGAAATTTCGAAAAGCATGTGCCCAGGAAGGACCACTGCAACCCAAAACTCTGGGGAACCCTTACCCTTACCCATACGGGTTTCAGGTGGACGGGCGGTGACAGGCTTGTGCGGGAAAATGCGGATGAAAACCTTGCCCTTACGCTTGAGGTAACGGGTGATCGCAACACGGCAGGCTTCGATCTGATTATTCTTGATCCAGCCACGATCAAGTGTCTGGAGCCCAAACTCGCCGAAGTCAAGTTTGTTGCCGCGGCTGGCGGTGCCTGCGCGGCTGCCACGCTGGGACTTGCGGAATTTTGTGCGACTAGGAAGAAGAGCCATGAGCTATAATGGACGAGGTTTTGCTGTAAAGGGGAGTGATTAGTTCGCAGGAGCAGCCTCAGCGGCTATTTCCTTGGGTTGGGCGCTGACGCCACCACGGTCACCACCACGGGTATCACTGCCGCGGCCACCGGAGTTGCGATCACGCGGAGAGCGTTCACGACGGCGCTCAGACTGTGGACGGGTTGCACCACCTTCGATCGCGGCCGAGGCATTGAGCCATACCTTGACCCCAATGATCCCATATACGGTGCGAGCTTCAGCGAAGCCGTAGTCGATCGGGATGCGGAGCGTCTGGAGAGGCACTTTGCCAAGCCGATACCACTCAGCACGCGCAATGTCTGCACCGCCGAGGCGGCCGGCACAACGGATCCGGATGCCTTCTGCCCCAGCTTCCATTGCCGTTTGCACAGCCCGCTTCATAGCACGGCGGAATGAGATCCGGCGTTCAAGTTGCACAGCAACGGTCTCGGCGACGAGCTGAGCGTCTAGGTCGGAATGTTTAATTTCAAAAATGTCGATCTTAACCTGACGGCCACCGCACATTTCAGAGATCTTTTGGCTCATCACATCGATTTCCTGCCCTTTCCGTCCAATCACCAGGCCTGGACGGGCTGTGTGGAGGGTGACACGGACCAGGTTCCATGCGCGCTCAATGACGATCTTGGCGACGGCTGCAGTGGACAGCTTGTCCTTGAGGAATTTACGAATGGCAAGATCGCTGTGGAGCGAATCCGCGTATTCTTTCTCTGGAGCGTACCACTTTGAACGCCAGTCTTTTGAGACTGCGAGGCGGAAGCCGATTGGATTTACTTTTTGTCCCATTGGATGTGAAGGAGGGTGAGTTTTCGGAAACAGTTATTCGGCGGATTCTTCAGCCTTCTTTTTGCGGGGAGCTCGCTTAGGCTTGGCGGTATCTTCCGCAACCTTGGCTTTCGCGCCCTTCTTAGCTGGAGCCTTTTTGGCGTCAGCTTCTCCGTCTTCAGCATCTGGGGCTCCGATCACCACGGTAATGTGGCTCAGGCGCTTTTTGATGCTGGCTGCGGAGCCGCGAGCACGAGGCATAAAACGGCTAAGGGATGGACCCGGGGTAGCTACGGCTGAGCGCACAATAAACTCCTCGGCATCCAGTTGATGGTTATTCTCAGCATTCGCGATAGCGGTGCGGAGGACCTTCCCCACGAGGGAGGCGGCCTTTTTCGGGGTGAAATCAAGGACGCTGAGGGCTTGAGAGACTGGCATGCCGGTAATGGCACGCGTCACCTGACGAGCTTTTTGCGATGAGATTCGGGCGTATTTGTGAACGGAACGCACTTCCATAATAGTCTGCTTAGAATGAACTGGTTTCTACCTTACCGCGGTCTCCGACGCGGACGATGTCCGCAGCGTTGATGGGCTCCTGAACGACGGCACCACTCACTGAGTTGCGCACGTCGGATACGAGGACACGCGCGATGGGCTTGTCCTCCCTATAAATTGTAAATGACATACCTGGCTTTACACCGTCGCGCACGCCGACATTCAGCACCACGATGCCGAGTTCTGGCTTCAGGCTCACGATTCGTGCCTGGCCCATATCCCTTGGGGCGACATTCATTGTCGCGCCAGCTCCGGCCTGAATCGTAGTCTCAGCGGCGGTAATTGCTTTCTGAAGTCTGACAGCGGCTTCCTGGTTAGCACTCTGGGCCGTGCTGCCAAATTGAAGAGCGGCCTCACTTAACTCTAACAGTTGCTCCGCGAGACGATTCTTTTGAGCCTCTACCAAGCGCAGATCTGAAAGGGCCGAAAGTAGGCTTTCTTGAGTCTGATCAACGTTATTCTCTAGTGCCCCAATTCCAAGCGCTTCCAATAGCCCTCGAAGGCGTTCGTAGCGTTCCTTATAATCGGAGGATTCAGAATTCGCAGCCGCCGCACTTTGGGCGATGGCGCTGAGTTTTTCCTCAGCTGCCTTGGCGCGTGTTTCGAGCGTTTGAATTCTCGCGTCGGCAACTTCTAGCGTCGTTCTTAACTCCTGAACCTCAATCCGAGCGTCGCTGCTCTGCGCAATCGCACGCCCACCCATCATGCCTGCCAAAAGCAGGAATGCCAGTGTGGTGCGTGAGCTTTGCATGGAGGGCGACATGTGGGAGGTTATAGGAGGAATAATTTACTTAGCAGCCTTAACGGTGTGCGAACCGTGCGACTTGAACAGACGGGTCAAGGAGAATTCCCCAAGACGGTGGCCAACCATGTTTTCCGTCGCATAGACGCTGACGAAATCTTTGCCGTTGTGAACGAGGAAGGTGTGACCAACCAAGTCAGGGGTGATCATTGAGCTACGTGCCCAGGTCTTAATTGGGCGTTTGGATCCGGTTTCATTCAGTTTGTCCACCTTATCAAGGAGGGCTTGCTGGACGAAGGGGCCTTTTTTGAGTGAGCGTCCCATGGTGTAGAGCTTTGAGTTAGATTCAGTTAAATGTTATTTCTTGGCGTTACGGCCTTGGACGATCAGTCTGTTCGTCGCCTTCTTCGGATTGCGGGTCTTCTGGCCCTTGACGTGGCCCCATGGGCTCTTCAAATGCTGCCGACCACCACCCGATTTAGAACGACCTTCACCACCACCGTTAGGGTGGTCAATTGGGTTCATGGTCATACCGCGAACCGTAGGACGCACACCCTGCCAGCGAGTGCGACCAGCCTTGCCACTCTGGATATTCATGTGATCGGTGTTGCCGACCTTACCCACAGTTGCGTAGCATTCTGCGTGGATCTTGCGGATCTCACCTGATGGCATGCGCACTAGTGCATAAATTCCTTCGCGGTTGGAGAGAATCGCCTCTTGTCCAGCGGCACGTGCAACCTGACCACCACGACCCTTACGGATTTCGATGTTGTGAATTGCAGTTCCCAGCGGGATTTTGCGGAGCGGCAG
>CAZCAL010000265.1:0-335 GCA_964496625.1 uncultured Verrucomicrobiaceae bacterium
AATGGGTAATCCTTGGTCGTGGGGTCTGGTCTGTGGCAAGACGGGGCCAAATTTATTTGGATTTCATTGCAGAGAAACTGCGCTCCTATAAACCCAGGTAGTGCGAATTAGTGTTGATTTGGCGCTGCCCAGTAACATGAAACTCCCATCCTCACTCAGACCTCTAACCTCTACTGGCGGGTCGCCCGTGACGCCGTGGGCTCTGGGGCTGACGGTGCTGCTATTCGTGGCTTGGGCTGCTTGGCTGACGTGTCTTTATTGGCTCTACGGGGAACGTTCTTTCCTGCGGATTCATGACTGTGGTGACAGCAATGTGCCGATGGCCGTCGCTGCGC
>CAZCAL010000265.1:345-6218 GCA_964496625.1 uncultured Verrucomicrobiaceae bacterium
GCGCACCTAGACCCACCCGGATTCATTGTCGGCGCTCGAAATGCAGCGCAGGTGTGTGGCTTTGATCAGAAGGCCACCTGGGGCAGCATCTTGCAAGACCAACTGCTGGTGCGGCTGCCCATTTGGTTGGGGTATGCCCTGAGCATGGCACTCCAACGTCTCGTGGCTGGGTTCGGGATGACATTGTTGGGGGTGATGGTTCTTCGGTTGCGTTGGGTGCCATCGATCATCGCCGGATTGGGCTACAGCCTGTTTTCGCAGCGATTCATCAATGAATCTTGGGGTGGCTTCACCTATTACGATGCGATGGTCTTACCGGGTGTTCCGCTGGTGTTACTCGGATTGCACTACTCAATGCTTTGGGGCCGTCGGCATCGGATGGGCGGCCTGCTTGCTGCTGGGGCAATCGGTAGTGTCTACGCTTGGACAGGAAGCTATCTGCTCGCTGTGTTTCCGATGGTGCTGTTCGCCGTTTGGCCAACGCTCGTCCTGCGCGGGGACGGAGTCAGCTTTGGTGTCGTCGTCCGGACTGTGGCTGTCTTTGGGGCCGTATGGACAGCGTGGTGCCTGCCCTTTGTGAAGGCGGCACTGATCTCGGGTCAAAGTTCTCATCGAGTGAATCGGCTAGATTCGGAAACCGTGGTGAGCGGAGTCGCAAGCGGTTGGGGCTTTGTTGAAAGTGCTCTCATCGCAAACTGGCCATTTGTTGCCATCATGTTGATCGGTCTTGGGATCTGTCGGAGCCGAACTCAGGCGAGGATGGCGCTACTGGTTCTCGCCGTTGCCATCGCCGTGATATTGGCCAAGCCATTGGTGATCGTCTTTGGGAGTGTCTTGGGATTTCTTCAAGGTTTCAATTTTCAAAGATTCTATCTGCTCCTGCCTTTTGTTCTGATGCTGGCTGGGGCGGTTGGTCTGGATGCACTGCTGGCTCTGCTTCAGAAGCTGGGGGTGTCGAAAAGTCGAGCGCGTCTCGGGAGTGCTGTCGGCTTTTTCATTTGTGCGGGATTGATGGGATGGGTAGGAAAAACCTCCGCAGATGTCCATGAATTCGCCTCAAAAATGCTTGTTGGAGGATGGAGTTCTGCAGTCTATGACCATCCTGAAATCCGACGGATCGGCGAGCTCCGTCAGAAGGGGGAAGTCTTTCGCGTGGCGACTGTCGCGATGCCAGGTTCTGGCACCTGGCACCCTGATATGATGGCTGCCTACGGACTTGAATCAGCGGATGGGTATGTGCCGCTCTACGCAAGGCGTTACAATGAATATTGGCAGGAGGTCTTAGCTCCTCGGTGGCATGCAGAACCGAACGAGCGATCCAAGTTTGCCACAAAAGGGAACCGCGTCTATTTGCAGCCTGCCGCCGCGCAATGGAGCACCGATACAAAGCCGTTGGAGTTGAGGGCCTTTGCGGACCTTTCTTTGCTGGCAGGAATCAACGTTCGTTATCTGTTTTCGCCTGTTCAGCTGATCGATGACCGACTCACTTTGGTGAGTCAGACTGCAGCATCTCAGCCTGCGAAACACAAGCGCAATACCCGAGGTCGAATGGGGCTGATGGCTGGTGGCTTTGTGCCATGGGCGGATCTTTTTGTGTATGAATTGAAGCAGTTTTCGCCGCGATTCTATCTTGCGTCAGAGATCCAGTGGGTGGACGAATCCGAAAATGCTCCGAAGGCGGTCGGTGATGTTTGGAGGTCTGGGCTGATGGGAAAAGCTGTGGTTTTGTCGCAGCCCGATGTGCCCAGGAGTATGGTGAAGGGCGTTTATGCGGGAGGTGGCACCGTTACTGAGCAGACTCTGACCGCAGACCGGATTGAATTGACAGTGGACGCTGTTGAATCGGCGATTTTGGTGTCTTCAAATACTGATGATCCTCGCTGGAAAGCAACGCTCGACGGAACCTCCGTCGACATCTTCCCCGCAAATCATGCATTTCAAGGAGTCGCCGTTCCTCGCGGACGTCACTCGATCGTTTTTGAGTACGGACAGTAAATTGCCAGATTGGTGCCGAGTAGCTCCAATTCGATGTGCTAGACTTGTTGACACATTAGAGGTTGAACCGTTTCTTACCGGCTATTCCATGATTTCCACGCTCGAAAACAAGTTTACCACCAAAGATGCCGTCATCGGCGTCATTGGTCTGGGGTATGTCGGATTACCCCTAGTTTTAGCCTATGCAGACAAAGGATTACGCACTTTAGGGTTCGATGTGGACAATGCCAAGGTCGTAGCGCTCAACGAAGGTCGCTCCTACATTGAGCATATTCCTGCTGATGCCATCGCAAAACATTCTGCAAGTGGACTGCTGTCCGCCACGACCGATTTTGCCCGCATTGAGGAGGTGGACGCATTGCTGATTTGTGTGCCGACCCCGCTGGGTGAACACTTTGAGCCAGATCTCAGCTATGTCGTAAACACCATCGTTGCTGCTGCGCCCTACCTCCGCGCTGGGCAGATCGTGAGTCTGGAGAGCACCACTTATCCTGGAACAACGGCGGAGGAAATTCAGCCGCGGATTGAGGAAAGGGGACTGGTCATAGGGAAGGATGTCTTCCTTGTCTATTCCCCGGAACGCGAAGACCCAGGCAATCCGGAATTTGCGGGGGTGAATATTCCCAAGGTCGTTGGTGGCACGACGGAAGACTGCCTGAAGGCGGGGTTGCTACTCTATGGTGCGGCGTTCAAGGCGACAGTTCCAGTGCGTAGCACCCAGGTGGCGGAGTTCACGAAGCTGCTGGAAAACATTTACCGCGCTGTGAATATCGGGCTGGTGAATGAGCTCAAAATCGCTGCCGACAGGATGGGGATCGATATCTGGGAAGTCATCGCTGCGGCGAGCACGAAGCCATTCGGCTTTAAAGCATTTTACCCTGGCCCAGGGTTAGGCGGACACTGCATCCCTATCGATCCGTTTTATCTGACATGGAAGGCGCGTGAATATGGCGTGCACACGCGCTTCATCGAGCTCGCGGGTGAAATTAACCGCAACATGCCTCGCTACGTTGTGCAGAAGGTGATGGAGGCGCTGAACGCTCAGCGCAAAGCGGTAAACGGTGCCAAGGTGTTGATCATTGGGCTCTCGTACAAGGAAAACGTCGATGATCTCCGGGAGTCCCCGACGTTTGCGTTGATGGATGGATTGAAGGAGATGGGAGCAGAGGTTGCCTACCACGATCCGCACATTCCCGACATCGGCCCGACACGTGAACACATGGCTTGGTGTGGATTAAAAAGCGTGACGCTGAATCAGGAATCAGTGGCCGCCTTTGACTGCGTTCTCATCTCGACCGCCCACAAAGCGGTGGACTACAAGGCGTTGGCGGAATGGGCTCCTCTGATTGTTGATACACGCAATGCTATGGTCAAGGCTGGAGTGATCGACAGCGCCAAGGTTGTGAAGGCCTAGATATCCCCCCACACATCATGCGCAGCGCTTACTCTCGAATTCCCGCGATTTCAGATCTCCTCTCCAAAGCCAACGATGACGTGTGGCTAGTGACTGGGGCGGCAGGTTTCATTGGATCCAATTTGGTGGAGGCATTGCTCGCAAACGGGTGTCGGGTGCGGGCTCTGGATAGTTTGATCACCGGGCACCGTGCGAACTTGGATGCCGTGCATGAAATCGTGGGCGATGCGGCCTGGGAACGTTTCGAGTTTTTTGAGAGCGATATTCGGGACATCAGTGCGTGCCGTGAGGCTTGCAAAGGCGTGACGCGAGTGTTGCATCAGGCTGCCCTTGGCTCGGTACCTCGTTCGATTGAACATCCTGAAGCCACGAATGATGCGAATGTGGGAGGTTTCGTCAACATGCTGACGGCAGCCAAAGATGCAGGCGTGCGGCGCTTCGTTTATGCGTCCTCGAGTTCAGTTTATGGTGATGATCCAACCCTGCCAAAGCAGGAAGAGAGGCTCGGCAAGGTCTTGTCGCCCTACGCGCTCTCAAAATTGGTGAATGAGCAATACGCTGCCATCTTTGCGCGGTGCTATGGCACGGAGAGCATTGGCCTACGCTACTTTAACGTGTTTGGTCCTCGCCAAGATCCGCACGGTGCGTATGCAGCGGTCATTCCGCTCTGGTATGCGGCGATGCTGAAGGGTGAGCCGATCTTTATCAATGGGGACGGGGAGACATCCCGCGATTTTTGCTACATCGCCAATGTTGTGCAGGCCAATTTACGTTCCGCATTGACGGACAACCCAGAGGCGGTAAACCGCGCCTACAATGTGGCGTGCGGAGACCGGACGACACTCAATCAACTGATCGTGCGAATTGCTGAGTCCATCACTACCGTTCGACCTGATTTTGAGAACAAGACGGAGATCGTCTATCGCGACTTCCGGGCAGGGGATGTCAGGCACTCCCTGGCTGACACGAGCCTTTCCGAGAGGCTCCTGGGCTACGCGGCGACGCATCAGGTGGGTGAAGGGTTGGTGGAGGCTGCTGAATATTATTTGAAGCTAAAGTCCTGAGAGATTGGGGCGAATAACGAGCTATGGACCGTCCTGTATTGATCTTTGCCACGCGTGGCTCCATTCAAGACGGACTGGGGCATGTGATGCGAAGTCGTGCAGTAGCGGAAGAGTTGGCGATGCAGGGCGTCGCATTGAAAATGCTGATCTTGGGCGATGAAAGTTCGCTCGCACTGCTGCGCCACACAGCCCTGGACTACGAGTACTGTAGCAGCGATGAAGAGCTCTCCGTGCGAATCCTCGAATTACACGCAGTATGCGTGGTTTTTGATATGTTGCGCTTCGACCAGGGATGTCTGGAAAGGATCAAGGAACAGTGCCTTACAATCTCCTTGTCACCAGTGTTCAGCGGTCTTGCAGAGATGGAGCACATGTTCCACCGTACAGTCTATGAAGACCCCAGCTGGGCGGACAAGGTAAGATTTCCTAAAATTCACAAGGGACTACAGTATGCGATCATCAGCGAGCGGTGTCATCGTATCTCCAATGCAGTTTTTCGCGAGCATCTTGGGCGCTCGCCCCTGAGTGTCGCCATATCGATGGGAGGAGCAGATGCGCCCAATCGGACATTGTCAGTTTTGCGTGTCTTAAAAGAGGCCAGTTGTTCGCTCCTGATCTGGGTCGCTTTGGGGGAAGCGTACACTCACTCTTATGAGGATTTGGTGGAAGCAGTGCGCGGCACAAAGCATGAGGTCATTCTGGTGAAGTCGAATGAGTCAATGTGGCGCGTGCTCCAGAGCAGCTGTGTGCTGATCTGTTCGAGCGGAATTACCCCCTATGAGGCTGCTTACGTTGGGTTGCCCTCGATCATATTACCAGAGCGAACCGGTGGTGAGTATCTGGTGAGGGAGTTAGAGGAAAACGGGGCGTGCCGCATTTTACCACCGGGGAAGCTTGGTCTAGAAATGCTAAAAAGCCTTCTTGAAGAATGGGAAGGTAATCGCGAGCTCATTCAGCAATCCCACAACGCTGCAACAAGCCTGATTGGAACAAGCGGAACCCAACGGGTTGCATGTATGATCCGCGAATTGCTGGAGAGTCGAACCTAAAATTGCCTATCAGGGCTGGCTGGAAAATTCCAGATCAGGCCACTCGACGGCACTGTGAGCCGCAACTGGGTGCCGCAGTATCATGCCAACGACGTCGTCTGCAGCATCGGCCGCGATTGAGCTTTGTGGTCGCACTACCTCGATGTCTGCTGCGCACAGGCAGTGGCCGGCGGGAAGGTCTCGGCTAAAATACACGCCACGCCTCGCCCGTTGCCGAGTGTATTCTTCAGCAGGCCCGATTTTGGTCACTTTTGGCTGTAGCGCCGCCACGGTATCGCGAAGTGTTTGAACGTATTTCGCAAAGGGCTCAGGTTCCATCGCGTGTTTATGGTCAAAGCCGTCTAAAGTATG
>CAZCAL010000265.1:6228-6657 GCA_964496625.1 uncultured Verrucomicrobiaceae bacterium
AATGCATCGGCTGTGCCGATCGCGCTGCGTAGGGTCTGTAGAAACGTCATATTGGTGTCGGCCAAATTGGCTGGATAGGCCGATACACAGTGCAGTAGAACCAATCTGTCTCCATTCACGCCTTCCTTGTCCAAGGTGCCGACAGTTTTTTCAATGTCAGCCAGGGTGGACATGCCTGTTGAAACGATCATCCGATGGCCACGGGCAGCAACTTCGCGGAGGAATCGCAGGTTGTTTAAGTCGCAAGACGCCAGTTTGATATACGGAGGATTCAATTTACACAATAAATCCAGCCCTTGAGTGTCAAACACCGAAGCCGAAAAGGCGATGCCCTGCTGACTCGCGTCCTCAGAAATCTCTCTCCAGGAATCGTCAGGAAGCATTCCCGAGTCTCTGATACGGCGGACTTCTTTGATGTCATAGTGACCA
>CAZCAL010000266.1:0-3497 GCA_964496625.1 uncultured Verrucomicrobiaceae bacterium
AACTCTGGGAGAAGGAACGCACTCCGATGGTCGAAGGCTTAGAGATCACCGGAGCGAACGAAGAGGCCGATGGCATCGAGGCCACTGGCACCATGCAACTCACGCTTTCACGCCTCAGCATCCGCGATTGCCGCCACGCCGTGCATCTCACTATCCGGAACCGCAATATTTTGATCGCAGATTGCCACCTGTATCACAATCGCGGCATCGGCATTTTTTATGACAACGTCAATCTCCACCAGTCCAACATCATCGGCTGTCACATCAGTTACAATGGCGGCGGAGGCATCGTGTCTCATGGCGGAAATGTGCGCAATGTCCACATCGGCACCTGCGATATCGAGGGCAATCACGCCATTGATGGTCCCCCAGCGGCGAATATTTTCCTCGATTCCACGGGGGGCTCGATTGGCGAGGTCGCCATCACGGGCTGCACCATCCAGCATACGCACAAGGCCCCCGGCTCTGCGAATATCCGCATCTTCGGCGGTGGCACGGATGAGGCGCTCAAGGCCCGCATCGGCGAAGAGCATACCACCGAGGGCAATGTGACGATCACTGGCAATGTCTTCAGCGACGTTCAGGTGAATGTGGAGATCCACGACTCGCGCGGCATCACCATCACAGGCAATACTTTCTGGGAAGGCTTCGATCACGATCTCATCGTTGCAGATAGCACCCACATCGTCGTTACCGGCAACAACTTCGACCGCAGCCCTCGCTACGCAGTGAATGGCACGAAGAACGAGGAGAACAACGGCATCCTCTTCACCCATTGCACCGACTCCGCCTTCAATAGCAACGTCATCGCAGGCGTGTGGCGGCAGCAGGCAGCAGTGGAGTTCCGACAAGGCTCACGACTCCACATCGCCCACAACAGTATCCTCGATAGCGATGGCTCCGCTCTCAGGATCGAGGGCGTCTCCCAGTCGCTCATCTCCGATAACATCCTCCGCGACGACCGTCCCGCAGACCAGCGCAGCACGGCCCCCTCCCTGCACATCGTCGGCGGGAACGACAACCTCATTGGCTCAAACCTGCTGAGCAATGGTAAGAAGATCGAATGATCGATCCAAGGAATCGTCCCCGCCATTCGTATCCAAAGAGAGCCCACGCATGACTTCCCCCACCCCATCCTTCGACGACGCCGCCCGTTTGGCGACGCGACGAGTGATGGTCCGCCGCTGGCTCGACCTCCTCCAGCTCAGCGCCTGGCCCGTGATCGGGGCACTTTTCCTCCTCGCCGTGTGGGCCGCACTCGGCGCAGGTCCACTTGCGGCTTGGCTCGGCGTCGCAGTCAGTGCCTTGTGGCTCATCGGCACGTTTTTGTGGGCCTGGCTTCGTCGCCCTGGCGAATACGCAGCCCTTGCCGCCTGGGATTCCCAAAAAAACCGACGGGAGGCCTTCGCTGCCGCGTGGTGGTTCGGCAAACAAAGCGCCCCCTCAGAGACTGCCCTGCGCCACGTCGAACTCCAGCGCCCGCTGCTCGCTGCCGCACTGCCACAGCTGCATCGCGATCTCCCGCTGGCCTTCCCCAGGCGCACACTTGGCATCGTTTTCCTCGTCGCCGTTTTGTTTGGGATATCCCAGTGGCGTTCCAGCCATGCCCCGGTCGAACTCATGGACGCAGACCTCCAAGAGCGCGCCGCCAGCGGGGCGGGAAAACTTGCCACTGGAGAGTGGGGAAGAAAAGATCTCGCCGGACTGACTGACGAGGAGAAAAAGGAGCTGGAGGCTCTGCGCCAAAAGATTCAGGACACCGCCGAAGACCTCAAGAAAAACGCCGGGCAATCCGCACGCGATGTCCTCTCTGCCATGGAGCAGCGAGCCCGCGACGCCGAACGGCTTGCCGACCAACTGGGAGCCACCGGCACTGCCTGGGCATCCAAGCCAATGGTCGATGAACTGCGCGCCCATGCCGACACCGCCGATCTTGGAGATGCGGTCGCAGATCGCGATGCCAAACAAGTCGCCGCAGCATCCGCCGCGCTGGCCGAACAGTTGCGCGATCCAAAGCTCGGCGAAGACGCCGCGAGTCGCATCAAAGACCTTTTAGATAAGACGCAGCAAAAAGCCGAGGAAGCAGACCGCGAGCGCATCGTCGGCCAGCATGTGCTGGAGGCGGGCGATGCCATGCAAAAGGCCGATGCACCCGCCGCCTCTGCCCAATTCCAGGCCCTGGCAGAGCAGATGAAGGACATGGCCCTGCGGGAGGAGACCCGCGAAAAGCTGGAGCAGCTCGCCCAGCAACTCCGCGATGCCGCAGGCAAATCCAGCAAGGGCGAAGGCCAGGGCATGACGCAGATGGCCGGCACCCAGCAGCAGGGACAGGGCAGCGAAGGCCAGCAGGGCGAAACCCCAGAGGTCGGCCAGAGCGATCCCAATCAAGCCGCCCAGCAGATGATGCAGCAGCAACAGCAAGGTGCCGGCCAGCAGCAGCTTGCCCCCCCTGGGCTTTCCAATCCCGGTCAATCCCAGCAGCAAATGTCCCAGTCAGGTCCACAGGGCATGCAAAACTTCCAGCCAGGAAAACCCGGCGAATCCCAGCAGCCGCAGGATGGTTCACAGCCGATGCTGATGGCCCCAGTGCCCAAGGATCAGCAAAAGGATGCCAAGCCCGATGGCATCGTCGTCGGCCCACCGCAGGGCGCACCGCCGAGCGGCAAATCAATGCTGATCCCGAGTGGAGGTGGCAAAAAGGCAGGCGCAGGCAAGGCCAAACTCGATAACCAAGCCACCGCACAAACCAAGAGCGGCACGCAATCCGTCGTCAATGCCCAGAGCGGTAACGACGGCCAGTCCAGCTCACGCTCCGTCGAAGGACAGATGCGCCCGGAACAGGCCGCCCGCACCGCCACCCAGACCACGACCGATTTCATCGACGCCGAAGAGGCCGCCCTTGATGATGCCGCCCTGCCCCCTGCCCGTCGCGAGCAAGTCCGCCGCTACTTCAATGAGCTGCGCAAACGCTTCGAAGGCAGTCATTGAACCCTCACCTAGCCCTCCACCTATTTCATCATGCCCCAGACTGATTCCTCCGCCTTCCGCGAACTCTTCCACCGATTGAAATCGGAGATGCAACAAGCCATCGTCGGCTACGACGACCTCCTCACCGACGTGCTCGTCGCCACCTTCTCCGGCGGCCACGTCCTCCTTGAGGGCGTCCCTGGGCTTGGCAAGACCTTCCTTGTTCGCGTCCTTTCACAGGCCGTCGGGCTGGAGCCAGGTCGCGTCCAGTGCACCCCAGACCTCATGCCCGCAGACATCCTCGGCACCCATATCGTCAGCGAAGACGAGCGCGGCCACCGCACCCTCCGCTTTGAGCACGGCCCCGTCTTCAAGAACCTCCTCCTCGTCGATGAGATCAACCGCGCCACCCCCAAGACCCAAGCAGCCTTGCTGGAGGTCATGCAGGAGCGCTGCGTCACCACGGGCGGTGAGCGCCATCTCCTGCCAGACCCCTTCCTCGTGCTCGCCACCCAGAACCCCATGGAGAT
>CAZCAL010000266.1:3507-6615 GCA_964496625.1 uncultured Verrucomicrobiaceae bacterium
ACCCCCTCCCCGAGGCACAGCTTGATCGCTTCATGTTCAAGGTCAAAGTCCCCTTCCCAGATCTCGATTCCTTGGTGGAAATCTCCCGTCGCACCACTGACTTTAGCGAGCCTAAACTCGAAGGCATCACCACCGGGCCGCAGCTCATCGCCATGCAGCACCAACTCGCAAAGATACCCGTCCCAGATCCCGTCGCCCACTACGCCTCCCGCCTTATCCTTGCCAGCCATCCAGAGCAGCCAGATGCCCTCCCCGAGGTCAAACGTTACGTCGCTTACGGGGCCAGCCCCCGTGGCCTCCAGGCGCTCATTCGCGGCGCTCGAGTCTGGGCCGCCGTGCATGGCAGCACCGCCGTATCCACAGAGGACGTCCGCGATATCGCCCACCAGTCACTGCGCCACCGCATCATCCTGAATTTTGAGGGAGAAGCCCAGCAAATCAAAGTCGATGACCTCATCGATAAGCTCCTCCATCAAGTCAAGACCCCCGCCCGCGAAGCCGCATGAGCGATCAGCCCCTGGACCGCGCGGAACTCTTTGATCCAGGCTTCCTGGATCGCCTCCGCATGCTAGCCCTGCGCCTCCGCAAGCGCCGCCAACTCCTGCGTCGCGGGTCCCAGTCCACCCCAGCCACCGGCTTTACCAGGGAGTTCAAAGACTACCGCCACTACACCCCCAGAGAAGACTACCGCGCCATCGATTGGCGGCTCTATGCCCGGCTGGATAAGCTCTTCGTCCGCCTCTACGAAGAGACCCAGGAGCTGAACCTCCAGATCCTCGTCGATACCAGCACCAGCATGGCAGCCCCCTTTCCAGAGAAGCGCCGTCAGGCACTCCGCCGTCGCGCTCGCCTACCTCGGCCTCAGCAATCAGCAGCGCGTCAGCCTCTACTCCCTCAGCGATACCGTCCGCCAAGAGCTCCCCCCCCTGCGCGGGCAGGGCAATATTGAAAAGATCCTGCAAACCGTCAGTCGCATCGAATTTGATGGCATCACGGATCTCGACCGCTGCTTTGGCGACTTCCATCCCTCGCGGCAGCGCTACGGCGTCATCTTCGTCATCTCCGATTTTTTTGGTCGGGATGCCACCAGCGCCCAGGCCGCCGTCGCCCGCGCCGCCGCTTGGCCGGGGGAGACCCACTTCCTTCACATCCTCCACCCCCAGGATCGGGAGCCCGACCTCGAAGGCGAAGTCGAACTCTCCGAGGTCGAAACCGGCGAAGCCCGCCGCTTCTGGCTCACCAAGCGCGATGTCCAGCGCTACGTCGAGAGCTTCGATGCCTTTGTCGAAAACCTCTCCCGCGAGTGCGCCTCCCACCGCATCGATTTCATGCAGTGCCTCAGCAATGAGCCCTTCGAAGACCGCTTCCTGGATCTCCTCACCAAAAGCAGCGCCCTCACCAGCAACGGCTAAGCACTGGCAACCGTCGGTGATACGACAGATGCCTTTCAAACTATTGCGTGCATCCGTTCGCCTCATTTACCTCTGTGCCTCTTGGTCGATTCATCGCAAAGCCTCATTCGACAAGCACCCCGCAACAGCGCCAGGAATGATCCTGCGTTCCTACGCACGCTCTGCGGGAAGGCACCGCTACACTACGAATCCGTCGATGTCGGCATCCCGGCAAGGCAGTGCTCGACCACCGTGATCATTGGCGGCCCCGCCCAATGATGCCCTTATTTGATTGCGGTTTGTGGCGTTCGACCCGCCTTCGAATGTAGGCAAAGTCTTCGCAGGAAACAGTATCAGGAAAACCAATCCGTTCAATCATCTGGACCGGGCGTGAGAAATCATAAAACTTCTCTTCTCGTGGCTCCGCACCGAGCCGTCCCAGAAGCTCGATGGAAGCATCTTCATTGAATCGCAATTTCTTGACCCGTGCTTGATAGAGACTGGGATCTTCTTCAGTGAGCACGGGGCCAATCTCATGGAATTCCCATCTCGAGTCCTGTTGTGAGCAATGCACTGTTCTTTCCATGATCTCTCCACCCGAAGAAATCACACGGTGGCAGAACCTGCTCCCGGGCTGAAAAATCCCAGCCTCATCGGATGCTTTCCAATGAATCGTCCGGAATCCCTGATTCTTGGTTAGGTTGTGACAGAGCGAATCATATCCGTCACAAAGGAAAGAATTCGTCCATAGTGCGGTCCATTGGCTATTGGTAGCGATGCAGAAGAACTTGGTCGGAACGTTTGTGAATACATCGACAGAACCAAACAGCGAATTCCAATCCGTATGACTTGATTCCGATTGCTCAAGTCGTTCATGCCCAGTCCAGCGTCCAACCTGAGCCCTAACCGCATTGGCAACCTCGGACACGTCTCCTTCAACAAGGTCTATCGATACACCAAGGGGAAACCAGTCTTGGAACACGGGATCACCTTTCATCTAGAGGGACATTTTTCCAGCGAACGATCCATGCTCAGCGACCCAGCACACGGGACGCACCCGTGACAAACCACGCCGCCATGCCGGGTTCCCTGCATGGCTGTGTTGAACGAATTCGCTTCACCCACCCCTTCACGTGAGGGCAAGTTTTGTGGGGAAAGAGCGATCGCTGGGCCCTCCAGAGTAGCCCAGCGTTGAGTTTTGGCGAAGACTGGCTGTCGATGAAGAAACATCCTGGCATTGTGTAAATCGTTCGATGGATCAAGTCGAGCTTAAAGGCCTCGCCGCCCGCCCAGCCGCTGTGGACTCATATGTTCGGACCCTTTTCCTATAAAGAACGTGATCGCGCAGAGGATGACCTTCTTCCAGGGAGGGATGCATGAAGTCATCGTTGGGATCGTGAGAGAATCCCAGGCGCTCCATCAATCGCCTTGATCTCCCATTGGATTCCGCCGTAAAGGAGACAAGCTGGTCAAGGCGCAGCACAGAAAAGGCGTAATCCTCCGCTTGTTTGGCCGCCTCCCAGGCGATGCCACGCCCCCAATACTCGCGGCGCAATCGCCATCCGATCTCGACGCACGGCGTAAAGTGGGCCGAAAACTTGGGCTCCGACAATCCGGTGAACCCAGCGAATTCTCCGTCCACCTCGACAGCCCACAAGCCCCATCCTTGCCGGTCAATCGTTTGTTGGAATCGCTCGAACACCAGCCGGGATTCCTC
>CAZCAL010000267.1:0-1406 GCA_964496625.1 uncultured Verrucomicrobiaceae bacterium
AATCTGAAGATGTATGGTCGCGGCTATGATTTATTTGATAAACGAGGCGGTCTCAGTGGCTTTAAACCGGTGGAATCCTATAGCGGTGATGGTCTTCGACGCATGATTTATGCCCACAAGGTGCGACGCGAGACGGAGGCTGTCTTTGGTGCCTTTGATTGTCCTGATGCTGGCCAAAGCACAGCGAAGCGCCGCGCGTCCACCACGCCGATTCAAGCCCTCAATCTCTTCAACAGTCAGTTCACTCTGGATGAAGCGGCTGCACTTGCAGTGAGTGTTGAAAAAGAGGTGGGCCGTGACACTGCCGCGCAAATTACCCGCACCTACCAAAGAGCACTTAGCAGATCACCGTCTCCCGATGAGGTGCGCGAGGCCGTCTCCATCGTTCAGGCGGATGGCTTGGCCGTCCTTTGTCGTGCACTCTTTAACAGCAACGAATTTTTGTTTGTGCCATGAACCACCCCTCCGAATCGCTCACTCCTACGGGCCGCATGTTCCTTGATCGGCGTCGGTTCCTCTCTAGCAGCGCGACGGCACTGGGGTCGATCGCCTTGACAAATTTGCTGGGGCTTGATGGACTGCTTGCCGCGCAAGGGCCAGTGATCGATCCAGCGCGACCGTATGCACCGAGGAAGTCACATTTTCCGCCTGCGGCAAAAAACGTGGTGGTGATCTTTTGTGCTGGCGCGGTCAGCCAGTTGGAGACTTGGGATTACAAGCCGGAGTTGATCAAGTGGGATGACAAGCCTCTGCCTGGGGGGCCGGCAGTGACGTTTCAGGGGCCCGCGGGGAATTTGGCTCGCCCTCAGTATGAGTTCCGCCAACGTGGGCAAACTGGAAAGTGGGTCAGTGAGATGATACCGCATTTGGCGGAACTGACCGATGACATCGCGTTCATTCACTCTTTGACCAGCAAATCCAATACCCATGGTCCTGCGGAGAATTTTCTTTCGACGGGCTTCAATCTAGATGGGTTCCCATCCCTTGGTTCTTGGGTGACTTATGCGCTCGGTAGCGAAAACCAAGATTTGCCGAGTTATGTCGCTATTCCCGATCCACGCGGAGTGCCACAGGCGGGGTCGAACAACTGGGGCCCTGGGTTTTTGCCGGCGGCATTTCAGGGGACGACTATGAGTTCGAAATCACCCGTGCGTCACCTATCCGCGCCTGGAGTCTCGGCACAGGCTGACAGGGCGGCGCGTTCATTGCTGCAAAAGATGAATGCTCGCCATCTGGAGCAGCATCCTGGTGATAGCAAGCTGGCTGCGCGCATCGCCAGCTATGAACTGGCTGGGCGTATGCAACTCAGCGTGCCCGAGATCAGCGATATCAGCACTGAGCCCGCGCACATTTTGAAGATGTATGGTGCGGATGATGCGCAGAATGCGGACAAGGCGGCGTTCGCA
>CAZCAL010000267.1:1416-6607 GCA_964496625.1 uncultured Verrucomicrobiaceae bacterium
CATTGAAAAAGGAGTGCGTTTTGTGCAACTCTTCAACGGCGCGTATGCCAGTGGGGGTAAGCTCAACTGGGATGGACACAATGCATTGAAGGAGCAGTATGACGTGCATGCGGAGATCCTGGATCAACCTGCTGCAGCGCTGATTCGTGATCTCAAACAGCGTGGTCTGCTGCAAGATACGCTGGTGGTTTGGTGCACTGAGTTTGGGCGGATGCCGTTTTTCCAAAAAGGATCAAAGGGACGCGATCACAATCCAGATGGGTTCACCTGCTGGCTAACAGGTGCGGGTGTCAAGTCTGGCGTCAGCCATGGTGTGACCGATGACCTCGGGCAAAAGGCCATCGAGGACGTCCACCCTCTCTACCACTTCAATGCGACCATTCTCCATCTGCTGGGCCTAGACTTTGAGCGATTGAGTTTTGAGCACAATGGCATCCAACGTCGGTTGACGAATGTGGAAGGGAAGCTGATTCCTGAGGTGCTGGCGTGAGCCGATTACTCGGACTTCAGACCAGCGGTGTTCACGGCAATGACTCGGTAGCTATGCTTCTGTGAAGCATCTGCTTTTCCATCGGTGAAGTGCATCTCCACCAGCGGATTCGATGGCGTATCGCTGTATTGAAGGCCCTGGAAAATAGGGCGGCCAAAAGGGTTCAGGGGCTTTTCCGGCACCGTTCCGATTTGCTGACCATCGCGCTCAATGATGAATTCAGCGATGCCGCTTTCGAGGTCGGCTGCAGCGTTCCATTTGATCTCCTTGCCAGTCACTTGGACGTTTGTTGGGGCTGGCGGTGGGGTGGTGTCGGGAATGGCGGTGTCCTTGACGTAATTCATCCAAGCCTTGGCGATGTCTGCATTGGGGAGCCACAAGGCGGTTTTCTCATCGCCGGAAAACTTACCCTGCGGCGTTGCCTCGGTGCTCAGTAATGATGCCAACCAAGCGCCATCGGTGGGCATGGCGTTGAGAGGATCGCCGCTCTTTTTTGGCAAGCGAGCGCTCAGGCAGGCGTCCAGCCATGGGATCGCGAGGTAACGTTGATTCCCGCACTCATGCGCGGTAAATGGATCAATTGAGATCCCAATGAGCCCACCTCGAGGGCGAACGACGTTGAAGAAGGCTTGATTCGCCGTCCATGCACCAGCAAATCGGCCCTCGGTCACGGTGACACCCTCTTTGGTGCCAAGGTTGCACATGATGGGCACCCCAAGCACCGCATCGCCGACAGTGTAGGGCTTGATGGTGGGCCGAGCCGGATTTGCTTCCATTAAAGGGACTCCAGATCGCAACCAGGCGGCCGCCACTCGGTCTGGGTGCAGCAAGGTCATGCCGCCGGCCCAATGTCCGCCGCCACTGTGGCCCCAGAGTGCCCATGGGACGGTGGCGAGTTCGGCGTGGCCGGACTTTTTGCCGAGATCGCTCAATGCCTTCTGAAAGGCTGCGTCGGACCCGTTGCGTGGATCGCACCACATCTGGCACTCTGCTTTTTCTGGCTGCTCGTAGGATGGGCCGATCAACGCGCAATCATGCTTCTTCGCCAAGGCCTGCCAATGCAGATCAAAAGCACCGGTGAGACCTGATTTGCAGGATCCTTCTCCACACCCGTGCTGATGAACGATGACGCCTCGCAGGGTCGTGACGCCGGGTGGAATCCAAACGGTGTAATTCACTGGATAGACGAGTTCCCCAGGCTTGGTCGATGCCTCATAACGGACGCGAAAATAGGGTGCCTCCGCTGGCGGAAACACGTCATAGGGGGCGTTTTGTGCAGCTAGTGGGCCGGCAATAGCAAGGGATAAAAGAGCGAGGAAGCGCATGAGATAAATCAACAGAAGCTGCGGCGAGAAAGTTTCAGGTTAGACGAGAAATGCCCACAAAGCCGTCGTTTTCTCTTGTCTCGTTCGCTGTCCCTCTCATGAAATGGTATCAACTCGCCACGCTGGCCCTCGCCGGATCAAGTCTCCTCGCTGAAAATCACTATCAATCTGAGTCGTTTCCCAAAGGGCACGATTACTTTGAGCTTCGGGACGGATTGGCGAACTGTCGCATTCAATTCGAACGGGAAAAGACGGGACGCATTGCCTTCCTCGGTGGATCGATCACCGCGATGTCAGGGTGGCGGGAACTAACGATTAAGTATTTCCAAGATCGCTATCCAGAGACGAAATTTGATTTCATCAGCGCTGGAATCGGCTCCATGGGCTCGGTGCCCCACGCCTTCCGCTTGGAGCGCGATGTGCTATCCCATGGTCCGGTCGATTTATTGTTCGTCGAGGCTGCTGTGAACGACACGTCGAATACTGGCGATCATCCAGAGCAGATGCTGCGCGGTATGGAGGGCGTGGTGCGACATGTGCGAATGGCAAATCCGCTGACAGACATCGTGCAAATGCACTTCGTCATGCCCGATCACATCGCAGACTACAATGCTGGTAGGGTCCCGGTGGCCATTGCCCAGCATGAAAAGGTGGCGGTCGCGTATGGGAATGTGACGCTCAATTTGGCCCAGGAAGTTACGGACCGGATCAACGCTGGGCAGTTCTCTTGGGACCAGGATTTTAAAGGCCTACACCCAGCGCCGTTTGGTCATCAACTTTACGCGCACAGCATTCAGCGGATGTTTGATTCAGCCTGCGCCTCCGCATTGCCAGCGAAGGCAATGCCACATCCTCTGCCAGAGCCTATCGATCCGCTCAACTATGCCCGCGGACGCTTCGGTAAGATTTCAGATGCCCGCATTATCAAAGGTTTTGTTCTGGAGTCATCTTGGAAGCCTGATGATAAAAAAGGAACCCGCGCCGGATTCGTGGACGTGCCAGCGCTCGTTGGCACAGCGCCGGGGGCAGAGTTTGAGTTTAGCTTTGAAGGCAGTGGAGCCGGGCTATTTATTGCGGCTGGCCCTGATGCCGGGAGAATTGAATCTAGCGTCGACGGCGGTGCCTACCGTGAGATTGACACCTTTACACACTGGTCCGCAGGCCTACATTTGCCTTGGGCGTTGATCCTTGACGATGGTCTCATTAACGGACCTCACAAGATGAAGGTGCGCATCGCTCAAGGCCATGACGCCAAAGGCACAGGCACTGCTCTGCGCGTCTTCCATCTTCTCTTCAACTAGTTGCACGTCCATGAAATCACTGATCCTTCTATCTCTTCTCTCCAGCCTAGTCATCACGGTCCGTGGTGATGACAAGTATTCAGAATCCCCCGGCAACGATGGCGACGGTCGATTCGACGTCGGCCCTGAATACAAGCTCGATCCAGACCTCACTGATCGGGGCAATGCGAAGGGGAAGTCGTTCACCTTCACGATGGCGCTGGCAGACAGTAAAATCTTTGCAGGGAAGGATAAAACGTTGGAGCCAGACAAGAAGGCTGTCCGCACGGAACGCAAGATTTCCGTGTATGTGCCTGCCGCTTACAAGGATGGAACCAAGGCACCGCTTTTGATCATTCATGATGGCCCAGGGAAGTTGAGTCTAATCTCCAATGCGCTGGACAATTTGACCATCTCCAAAGATCCTCAACGCAGCCTTCCTGCCTTCATTGCGATCGCGGTAGAGAACGGCGGAAATGATGGCAAGAACAGCGAACGCGGTCTTGAGTATGACACGATGTCCGACAGGCTCGCCCGCTTCATTCACGATGAAGTTCTACCTGCCGTCGTGAACAATGCTGAGATCAAAGCTGCCTATCCCCACTTTGCCCTGACCGGGAATCCATGGGGAAGGGGTGTGATGGGTTGTAGCTCTGGTGGCGCTGCGGCACTGACGATGGGCTGGTTTCGGCCTGATTGGTTCCGCCGCATCATCGCTTATTCCGGCACCTTTGTTGACCAGCAAGACGATGACGCTCCGGAGGAGGCAAAGTTTCCCCTGGGTGCCTGGGAATATCATTCGGGCATGAAGCTCATCGAATCGAGCGAGCCGAAACCACTGCGCATTTTCACTCATGTGTCGGAGAACGACGGCAGGGCCAATGACCCTGAGGAGACCTATCACAACTGGGTCATGGCTGGCCTGCGAACTGAGGCTGCGCTTGCTGCGAAGGGCTATCATCACCGCTTTGTCTTCAGTAAGAGTTCGGGGCATTGCGACAAGCGGGTGTTTGATCTCACGCTTGCCGACACGCTGGTCTGGCTATGGCGTGGTTATGACCGTGAGTAGAGAGTGAGTCGTAGCCTTTGCCGCCTAGCCCCTTTGCATGAATTCGAGTTTCTTCCGTCTTAGTTGTTTCATGATCCTGGCCACGTCCCATGGGTGGGCGGCTGGTGAGGTGCCCCGTGTCCTCATTCATGAGGAACACCGGGCACTGCTAAAGGACTACTGTGTCTCATGCCATGGCCCAGAGAAGCAAAAGGGGAAATTCCGCATTGATCAGCTTTCCCTCGAAATCAAGGATCTGGAGACGGCGGAGAAGTGGCAAAAGGTCCTGAATCAGATGAACTCTGGCGACATGCCGCCAGAGGATGAAAAGCAACCGACCGACGATAAAAAGGCGGACTTCCTCGATGAACTCGCAAACGTTATGGTCGCAGCGAGACGCAGTTTGGGAGATCAGAAAGGGGTTATCACCATGCGTCGGCTGAACCGTCGTGAGTATCGCAATACGCTGCGTGACCTGCTGGGCGCTGAGATCAATGTGGCAGATCTTCCTGCGGATGGAGGCTCGGGTGCATTCGATACCGTCGGCGCGAACCTGTTTATGTCGGCGAATCAATTCGAGCAGTATCAGTCGCTCGGACTTGAAGCGCTGGAAGAAGCCTTTGCATGGCAGGCGGCCGCGGGTGTGGAGAAGAAATTGCACTATGAGGCTGAGACGACGACACCGAAAGTGCGCGACTTTGTGAAGTATCAAATCGAGGCACGCGATCAGGCCGAGAAGTGGGTGAAAGCGGTGAACGAAGCTGCGGCGCGACCAGAAAATGCCCAGATTGTTGCCAAGATTCGCGATGAGGTGAAGAACAACGAATCGCGGTTTCGTCGTGAGTGGGAGAGGATTCCAGGCGCGCCAAATCCACGCAGCTTTGGCTTCGATAAGAAGGGCGAAAATGATGCGGACCTTGCCAACGATTCCCTGGGGGCAGGTTGGCTGAAGTATCACCAGTATTACACCGAGATGCCCGCAGTGGATCGTGGTGCCTATCTCGGCACGCAGACGCGGCATCCGTCTCAATTGAATGTGAACTACATC
>CAZCAL010000268.1:0-1786 GCA_964496625.1 uncultured Verrucomicrobiaceae bacterium
CCCTTTTCACTTACCCCTTTTCACTTACCCCTTTTCAGCTTTTCAGCTTTTCAGCTTTTTCTGGCTGCCGACGTGTCGTCCACCACCAACGCAAAAAGGGCACGGCGTTGAAGCCGTGCCCTCAGGGCAATTGAGAAATTAAGTGACTGCCGCTTACAGCTTCTTCACTTTGAAGGAGCGGAATTCGACGGGGTCAGTGTGGCCAGCAAAGCCGATGAGACCCTTGGTGTGATCCAGACCTTTTGGCGGATGTGGGATCTGACTGCGATCCAACTTGTCCATTTCGAGATCGAGAATCTTGGTGCCGTTCAGCGTCACGGTCAGGTGCTGTCCGTTCACTTGGATCTCCTCGTAGTTCCACTCGCCCACGGGACGCAAGTAGCCGTGCTTGGCACCGACGCAATGATAGAGGCTGCCATGATATTGGTAGGGTTCGAGACCCTTTTTACCAGCGGCTGCCTGCTTTGCATTGTAACCATCACTATCGATGACTTGGATTTCGAGACCATCTGAAGCGGAATGCCCGCCCAAAGGTGTGCGGAGGGCGATGCCGTTGTTCCCAGCGGTCGGAAGCTTAAATTCAAAGCGCAGGACGAAGTTTTCATACTCGTCCATGGTCAACAGATCGCCACCCTTGCCTGGCTTGCAAACGACGTTGCCGTCCTTCACTTCGTAGCTATCCACGGCACCCTGCCAGTTGCTGAGGTCCTTGCCATTGATCAATTCCACAAACCCATCCGCATCCTTGGAGGCGAGTGTTTTGTTGGCTTCTTCCGCACCAATCTCGCGGACGAAGACATTGCGCCAGCGGATCTCGCTGCCGTGGGTCTGGAGTTGGATGGGGCCTTTGGCATAGACGGGATCTGGCATCCAGCCATTGGGGGCTTTTTCCGCAGGGGCTTCGCCAGCTTTGGCGTCCTTTTTACCGTAAGCGAGGTAGCCTGCTTTACGATTCGCGAAGAAGTTTTCCAGCACTGCATTATTGACCACGAGTTCGCCATTCAGAGTCACGGTGACGCGTTCGCCGATCATCTTGATGAGGAAGGTGTTCCACTCGCCAAAAGGCTTATCGACGAGCTTGAGAGGATACTTCCCTTCTTCGTTCTTGTTATTCCAAAGAGCACCGGAGCCCTTGTCTGCGCCGAGCTTAAACTTTGCTTCTTCAGTGTAGTCCCAGATCTGCACCTGAGGCGTGCCGCGCAAATAGATACCGCTGTCACCCAGTGGTAGCATTTTGTAATCGACCATGAGTTCAAAGTCGCCGTAATCCTTGTCGGTCGTGAGGTAGAGACCCTTACCATCATTGACCAGTTCGCCGTTTTCGACTCTCCAGTGTGCCTTGATGTTTTCCGGGCCGGCTTTGCCTTCAGGCAGTCCGCCTTCGACGGATTGCTTTTTGTATTCGGCCTGCTGCTCTGGCGTCATGGCCCAGAGTTCGGCGGGATCTTTGGTGCTCCATCCGTACCAACCATCTAGATTTTCGCCATTAAAAAGGGCGGTAAATCCTGCGGGAGGCACATTGTGTTTGGCGGCTTCTGCTCTGACTGCGGGTGCGAGCAGAGGCAGGGTTGTGAGTATGGCGAGAGAATACAGATTGGCTTTCATGGTCAGATAGCGGCCCACATCGCGGGGCCTGTTTAAGGTCGGACCTGCGAGGGCGAATCTTTCAGTATTTCCAAGCCAGATGCCGCTACTGCGCTGGTGCCTCGATCCCTGCATCGATCTTTTTCATCGCCGCCCAGAGGGCTGGATCTTGAGGATGCCCGAGGAAAAGAATGCGCCCGTC
>CAZCAL010000268.1:1796-2338 GCA_964496625.1 uncultured Verrucomicrobiaceae bacterium
CAGCGCCACATTGGGAATGCTAGTGATCTCCAAGACCCGCGAGTAGGGGCGGTTTTCCGGCTCGACGAGCCATGCTGTGTCGAGGTCCTGCTCACGACGAATGCGCTCCGCAGTGGACTCAGCGTCTTTTTGATCAGTATTCATCCCGGCAACGAGAATCCCAAAAGGAGCCAGATAGGCGACGCGGCGGCGCAATTCAGGCATCGCCATCATGCAGGGGCCACACCAGGAGGCCCAGAAGTCGAGGAGGATCGCCTTGTGCCCCACCATCTGATCCGCCAGGGTGGTGGCCTCGCCAGCGGATGTCGTTAACGGGACGGTCAGATCAATCTTGAGGTCCGCCATTTTTTGCGTGCGCCGATAGGCCTGCACCACCTCCGCAAACTGGGCAGCCTGCGTGGGTGTATTCCAGAATGCCTCCATGATATGCTTCTTGAACGCTGCCTCATCCCCCTTGGCCATCGCGATGCGAGCCTGGAGAAATTCCAGCAGCCCCAAGAACTCACCGGCGGAGCCAACGGCGACAGCTGCCTCAGGTCGAT
>CAZCAL010000268.1:2348-3237 GCA_964496625.1 uncultured Verrucomicrobiaceae bacterium
GATAGCTCTTTAACGCTGCCTTCCACTCTGGCATCATCTCTGCGACATCCTCCGCTGTTCCGGCCTTCAGTGCCCACATCAGCTTTGCCTCAGCAATGACTTGGGGCGCTGCGCCTTCCAGTGCGGCCTCCCGAGCTGCTGCATCCAATTGCTCGCGGCTGTTTTGCGGATTAAAAAGATTCTGCGTCATCTCGTCCTTGGGCGTCCGCGCAACGGGTGCCTGCGCAGAGACCTCCGCAGGGGTGATGAGACAAAGAACCAGAAGAATGTAGAGCGCCGCTTTCATGAACTGGAAACTTCCGCTATGCCGACAGTGAAGTCGAGCACAAAGCCTTATGCGTTCGCTGGCACCATTGAGCGAATCTTACCAGCCAGTTCGTGGAATGCTTTGCTGGCGGTGGACTTATCCACAGGCTGAAAGGCCACGGGCAAACCTGCATCCCCAGCCTCACGCACGGTCAGCTCGATAGGGATTTGCGCCAGCAAAGGAACACCGAGTCGATCCGCCTCGCTCTGCCCCCCACCCTGGCCAAAAATGTGATACACGACCCCATCCGATGGGCAGACAAAGTGGCTCATGTTTTCCACGATGCCGGTAATGGGCACGTTTACTTTCCCAAACATCGAGACGGCCTTGCGGGCATCGATCAAGGCGACCTCCTGCGGGGTCGTGACGATCACGGAACCATCGAGCGAGACCGTCTGCACGATCGTCAACTGGATGTCCCCGGTGCCGGGCGGGAGATCCAAGATGAGGTAATCCAAATCTCCCCACGCGACCTGCCGGAGGAACTGCTGCGTGTATCGCGTCGCCATCGGCCCACGCACAATCACTGGCGAGTTATTGTCGAGTAAAAAGCCCATCGACATCAGTTTCAAGCCATGCGCC
>CAZCAL010000268.1:3247-6603 GCA_964496625.1 uncultured Verrucomicrobiaceae bacterium
CCTCGATGGGGACGATCTCTTGCTTGTCATTCTGCCAGGGGCGTTCATCGGAACCAAACATGTGCGCGATGCTGGGTCCATAAAGATCGCAATCGCAGAGACCCACGCTCGCACCCGTGGCAGCCAGAGCGACGGCGAGATTTGAGGCGACCGTGCTCTTGCCGACGCCGCCTTTTCCTGACGCAACCGCAATGACGCGCTTCACTCCAGGAATGCTGGATTTGCCCATCCCTTCAGACGCCGTAGCGCCTGCTGCAGGGGGCTCTTTGATGTCAAAGTTCAACTGCACCTTACCCACGCCCGCAAGAGCCTTCAACGCCGTCTGAGCCTGCTCATGAATGAGTTGTGGCACCTTGGGATCGCGGGTGGCGACACTGATCTCCACGGTGACATCGCCGCCCTCCACCTTTACGTCTTTGACGAGACCGAATGAAACAATATCACGGCTAAATCCCGGATAACGGACGGTGGCGAGTGCTTGGCGGACTTCTTCGACGGTTGGCATGGCAATAAGATAAAGACGAACTTGGTTACGCCTCTGCTTAGCTGTCTGCGCAGGAAACTCAAATGCCAATCGCAGGAAATGGATCGGATTGCGTGACGATCAGGAATAGGACTTCCGCAGGTGGCTGGGGAGTATTCCCATCGCCTCGCGATACTTCGCCACCGTGCGTCGCGCCACCTTGATCCCTTGATCATCCAGCAACTTCGTCAATTTGTCATCACTCAGTGGTTTGTTCTTTGGCTCCGTCTTGATGAGCTCGCCAATGGCATTCTTCACGCTGTTATTGCTGAGGTCCTCACCCGATTCTGTTTTGATGCCGTGAGAGAAGAAGAACTTCAGCTCAAAAACTCCATGCGGAGTCGCGATAAATTTACCACTGATTGCTCGGCTTACGGTCGTTTCATGGACACCTACCGCATCTGCGACGGTGGCCATGTTGAGCGGTCTCAACATGCTGGGTCCCTGATCGAGGAACTCCTGCTGGTGGGCGATGATCTCCGTCGCGATGCGATGGATCGTCTGTTGCCGCTGATGGATAGAGCGGATCAAAAACTTTCCTCCACGGATCTTGTCCCGAATGTAATTGCGCACTTCCCCACTGCTGTCCGCCTGCCCCAGCAGGTCTTTGTAGGCATTGCTAATGCGCAGTTGCGGGAGATCCGCTTGATTCATCACTGGGACCCATTCGCCGCCCTGCTTTTCCACGACGACGTCGGGTGTGACGTAGCTATTGGAAGAAACGGTGAACCTCTGTGCTGGCCGTGGATCCAGGGTTCCAATAAAGTCCGCAGCACGGCTGACCTGCTCCACCGGCACACCGAGCCGACGTGCGACGATGGGGTAGCGCTTATGAGCGAGATCGTCCAAATACTGATCCACGAGGCGATACGCGAGACTCTGCTTTTTCCCAAGGCGATCCATCTGAATCAACAGACATTCCCGCAGGTTCTGAGCACCGACTCCCACTGGATCAAAGGTTTGCAGCAACTGCTTCGCCGCTTCGAGATCGTCGAGCGGGATGGCCTGCTGATAAGAGATATCCTCCAGCGACGCACTGAGAAACCCAGAGTCATTCAGGCTGCCGATGAGCAACTCCACATTGTCAGCCAGCGATGAATCCACGTCATCGGCCATGCGCAACTGGCTCACTAGATGCTCCTGCAGCGTGGTAGGTGCCACGATGGAGTCCATCATGAACTGGTGCTTCTCCTGCTCATCGCTGGTCCGGGATGAGGTTGTGGCACGACTTTGCGCCCAATAATCCCGCCACTCGTCGTCCAACTGGGAGAGCTGGGCGATGTCGTCATGATCATCTGGATCATCCGGGACAGCCTCCTCAAGGGAAACCTCCGGAGTCTCGACCTCCAGCACTGGATTGACTTCGATTTCCTGCTGAATGATCTGCCGCAATTCCAGCGTCGGTGCCTGGAGGATCTGCAAACTCTGCTGCATCTGCGGTCCGATGGAAAGCTTCTGCGTCTGGGTTTGAAATAGTCCTTGGTGTGGCATTTAAGTTGGTTGGTCGGGAGGATGAAAAGCGCAATTTTCTCCTATTGTCTAACTACTACGCATGTGCCATGCCAGGATTCCTTTTTTCTTTTTCCATTAAAATTGATGCGAATGCGGCACAGCACCGCAACTCTAATTCGACGAAGAGGTTAGACTGGCTGCATGAAAACAAACTTCATCGTGGCCCTGGCCACCGTCTCACTAATGTCCGGCGCAGTGATCGCTCAAGAGGCGAATCGCCCAGCCGGTGAACCCCCTCGTGGCGATGCCAAACCAGGCCCCCCACCACCCGAACAAGTCCGCCGTCCCGACGGCGCGAAGCCTGAACAACGCCGCGAAACACCCCCTGCTGATCGGGGCTCACGCGACCAAGAACGCCCTCGTGGTGGCGACCAAGATCGCAAACACGACGGCCCACCTAGAGCCGAAGGAGGACGCCCCCCACAAGCATCCGCCAGCAAAGAAGAGCGGATGCACCACATTCACGAAGCCGTAGAGCAATTGATGGCTGCCGGAATGGAGGACGTCGCCCGTCACGTGGCTGAAATGGCCAAGCGAATGAATGACGGGCAGGCACGCCCTGACGGCAAAGGTAAGGAACAGCGTGGCCACGGTAAAATGCGCCATCATAAGGGTCGACGTGGTCCTGGCGGACCATTCGCCAAACATCGCCCACCATTCATGGGTGGACCAATGATGCGCGGCAAAGGGCCACAAGGCCGCGGATTCCCGGGCGCAGGGCCACAACAAGGTCCAGGACGCGGTTTTGGGCCAGCAGCAGGTCCGATGCGTGGCAAAGGCCCACAGGCCGGCCCTCAACGCGAACATCAAGGCCCTGGCCCACAGGCTGGCCCTCAACGCGGACATCAAGGCCCTGGCCCACAGGCTGGCCCTCAACGCGAACATCAAGGCCCTGGCCCACAGGCTGGCCCTCAACGCGAACAGCAGGGCCCTGGCCCACAGGCTGGCCCTCAACGCGGACATCAAGGCCCTGGCCCACAGGCTGGGCCCCAACGCGGACATCAAGGCCCTGGCCCACAGGCTGGCCCTCAACGTGAACAGCAGGGCCCTGGCCCACAGCGCGGAGGGGCCCCCGAGACGGACGGTCCTCCTCGTGGCCGCTGATCTAGCCAGCAGTATTTAACGATTAAAGGCCGGATCAGTGATGATCCGGTCTTTTATTTTCATCTGATCTTCTGGCGAGGATTGGCCTAATCTCATCAGCAAATCTTCGCCCACGGTATCAGCAATCGCAATTTGACAGCAAGCGCCCTCTCTGAATTATCTAGGATCGTCTCAGTCTCCAAAGGTGAACGAGGCAGAACTATTCAGTAACTACGTA